>NZ_JBPGXO010000011.1:0-90363 GCF_056755555.1 Luteibacter sp. SVR4-7G
AGATGTGTATAAGAGACAGCCTCAGGCCTTTCCCCCAAGGAACGCACTATGGAACCGATGCACGCCACGACCATTGTCTGCGTCCGCCGCGACGGCAAGGTCGTCATCGGCAGTGACGGACAGGTCACCCTTGGAAACACCGTGATGAAGGCCAATGCGCGCAAGGTGCGCCGCCTGGGCAAGGGCGATGTGCTGGCTGGATTCGCCGGTGCCACGGCCGATGCCTTCACGCTGTTCGAGCTGTTCGAGGAGAAGCTGGTCAAGCACGGCGGCAACCTCACCCGCTCGGCCGTGGAAATGGCCAAGGAGTGGCGCACCGACCGCCGCCTGGGCCGCCTCGAGGCCATGCTGGCCGTGGCCGACAGGGAGGCCTCGCTCCTGATCTCCGGCAATGGCGACGTGCTCGAGCCCGAACACGGCCTCATCGCCATCGGCTCGGGCGGCCCCTACGCCCAATCCGCCGCCCTGGCACTCATGGAGAACACCGAGCTGGATGCGCGCACGATCGTGGAAAAAGCGCTCAAGATCGCCGGCGATATCTGCATCTACACCAACCATAACTATTCGATCGAAGAGCTCTGAGCCGATGTCCGAACTCACTCCCCGCGAAATCGTCAACGAACTCGACCGCTACATCATCGGCCAGCACGACGCCAAGCGCGCGGTGGCCATCGCCCTGCGCAACCGCTGGCGCCGCATGCAGCTGGACCCGGGCATGCGCGACGAGGTCACGCCCAAGAACATCCTGATGATCGGCCCCACCGGCGTGGGCAAGACGGAGATCGCCCGTCGTCTCGCGACCCTGGCGAATGCGCCCTTCGTGAAGGTCGAAGCCACGAAGTTCACCGAAGTCGGCTATGTCGGCAAGGATGTGGAGTCGATCATCCGCGATCTTGCCGACGTCTCGTACAAGCTGCTGCGCGAACAGGCCAAGGGCCGCGTGCGCAGCCAGGCCGAGGACGCCGCCGAGGACCGCCTGCTCGACGCACTGTTGCCGCGGCGCCAGGCCAGCGGCTGGGACGACACCGGCAGCAGCGCGCCGGCGATCGACAGCGATACCCGCCAGAAGCTTCGCAAGCAGCTGCGCGAAGGCGCGCTCGACGACCGCGAGATCGAGCTGGACTTCGCCATGAACGTGGGCGTGGAGATCATGACCCCGCCAGGCATGGAGGAAATGAGCCAGCAACTGGGCAAGATGTTCCAGAACCTGGGCGGGCAGAAGTCGCAGAAGCGGAAGATGAGCATCCGCCAGGCGCGTCCGCTGCTGGTCGAGGAAGAGGCCGGCAAGCTGCTCAACGACGAGGAACTGCGCAGCCGCGCGGTCGAATGCGCCGAGCAGAACGGCATCGTCTTCATCGACGAGATCGATAAGGTGGCCCAGCGCTCCGAATGGGGCGGCGCCGGCGTCAGCCGCGAAGGCGTGCAGCGCGACCTGCTGCCGCTGGTGGAGGGTTCGACCGTGTCCACCCGCTACGGCTCGATCAAGACCGACCACATCCTGTTCATCGCCTCGGGTGCGTTCTCGCTGGCCAAGCCCTCGGACCTCATCCCCGAACTGCAGGGCCGCCTGCCGATCCGCGTGGAACTGAGCGCCCTCTCGGTGGACGACTTCAAGCGCATCCTGCGCGAGCCGAACAACGCGCTGACCAAGCAATATGTTGCGCTGCTCAAGACCGAAGGCGTGACCCTCGAGTTCACCGACTCGGGCATCGACCGGCTCGCCGACGTGGCCTTCCAGGTCAACGAGCGGACCGAGAACATCGGTGCGCGCCGCCTGCACACGGTCATGGAGCGGCTCCTGGAGCGTATCTCCTTCGAAGCAGCGGACAAGTCCGGCGAAAAGTACTCGATCGACGCCGAATATGTCGACAACAACCTGGCCTCGCTGGTCAAGGACGAGGATCTGAGCCGTTACATCCTCTGAACATCGCGGAGTACCCCCTCTGCTAAACTATTGACGTATATGGGCAAGATCATTCATCTCAAAACCAACGGCCAGCGAGCGAGCCTGCGTGAAGCGCAGGACAACCAGCAGCTGGTGCGTCTGTGGCGCGGCGAACTCGAGCACGGCAGCTTCTGCGGCTATGTCGGCGGGGTCGGCCGCGAGTTCTTCCTCCTCTGGGTGGTCGGCGACGGCGTCAGCTACGACGGCATGTACATCATGCGGCACCGCGACATCTCGGAATTCGAAGCGCCGGACAAGCACGCGGGCTTCCTCGAGAAGGCGCTGAAGATGAAGGGCATCCACCCGACACCGCCGGCCGACTTCCCGCTCGACGACATCTCCCAGGTGGTGCAGGCGGCTGCCGCGCATGCGCCGGTCATCGGCGTGCATGTCGACAGCGAGGACGAATCCGAGGTCTGCTACATCGGCCGTCTGGTCAGCGTGGAAGACGAAGGTTTCAACATGCAGGAGATCACCCCGGACGCGGAATGGCTGCGCGAGCCGTCGTTCTTCGCCTGGGACGAAGTCTCCACCGTGAGCATGGAAGACGCCTACGCCATGGCGCTGCTGGCCGTGGCGGGCGATCCGCCCCCGCTCGAGCAGGGCACCGGCGACGGCTTCGGCCGCGCCCACTGACGCGTCGGAACGGTCCGTACAGCTTGTAGGAGCGCGCCGTGCGCGCGACAGATTTTCGCGCTAGTCCACAAGCTGCCGCGCCAGTTCCAAGTCACGGCCCCAAAAGATGTCGTACCCACAGGGCATAAACGCGCAGGGCGCGCTCCTACCATGGCACTCATCTCGTATCCCCGCCCCACCGACATCGTCCTGCACGCCACGTCGCGTATCCTCGAAGTGGCGTTCGATAATGGCGAGCGCTTTCGCCTTCCCTGCGAATACCTCCGCGTGAATTCGCCCAGCGCCGAAGTACAAGGCCATGGCCCGGGTCAGAAAGTTCTTGTTTCCGGCAAGCGAAACGTCGGCGTCACGGCGCTCGAACCCACCGGGCATTACGGCGTGCTGATCCGTTTCGACGACGGCCACGCCAGCGGCATCTTCGGCTGGGACACGCTTTACGACCTGGGCCGCGCCTACGATACGGCGTGGCCGGCGTACCTCGCCGAGCTGGAAGCGAAAGGGCTTTCCCGCTAGGGAAGAGCAAGCGCATGAAAGCCTCCTGCGGCCCGACGACGTATATTGGCGCGTCATCCCACGCCTCGTGCGCACCCTGGAGCGAGTCAGCATGACGCGAATCGTCGTCGTCGGCAGCATCAACATGGACCTGGTCACGCTTGCCCCGCGTTTCCCCGGGCCGGGCGAAACGCTGACCGGCGAACGCTTCCTCGCGATTCCGGGCGGCAAGGGTGCGAACCAGGCCGTTGCCGCGGCGCGGCTCGGGGCCAGCGTGGCGATGGTGGGCTGCGTCGGAGACGACGCGCTCGGCCAGCAGCTGCATGCCGGCCTCGTCGCCGAAGGCGTGGACGTCACGCACGTCGCCCGCGTCGGCGGGATCGGCAGCGGAACCGCCTCGATCACGGTGGCCGGCGGAGAGAACAGCATCGTCGTGGTGCCCGCGGCGAACGGGCGCGTCACGCCGGCGCAGGTGGAAGCCGCGCGCGACGTCGTTCGCGGCGCCGGCGCCGTGCTGGTCCAGCTGGAGATTCCGCTGGATGCGGTCGAAGCCACGCTGCGCATCGCGCACGAGGAAGGCGTTCCCGTCATCCTGAATCCGGCTCCCGCGCAGCGCCTGCCCGTGGAATGGCTCTCGCGCGTGCGCTTTCTCACGCCGAACCAACACGAGCTCGCCACAGTGCTCGGAGCCGAAGGCGACACCGACTTCCGCGAGCTCATGCGCCGGGCGCCCTGCCCGGTCGTGCTGACGCGCGGCGAAGACGGTGCCTGGTTCCGTGATGCGGACCCGGAGCCACGCCACCAGGTCGGCTTCAAGGTCGAAGCGGTGGACAGCACGGGCGCCGGCGACACCTTCAATGCGGCGCTCGCGGTATATCTGCCGGAAGGCCTCGAGGTCGCCGTGCGCAAAGCCTGCGCCGCCGCCGCCATCGCCGTATCGCGGCTGGGTGCGCAAGGCGGCATGCCTCGCGCTGACGAGGTCGACGCATTCCTGGCGGCGCGGCCATGAGACGGCATGGTCTGCTGCACGCCGAGCTCAACCGCGTCGTCGCGGCCATGGGCCACACCGACACGCTGGTGATCGGGGACGTGGGGCTTCCCGTGCCTCCCGGCGTTCCCTGCATCGATCTCGCCGTGCTGCCCGGCACGCCTTCGTTCGCCGCCGTGTTCGAGGCGGTCTACGCGGAGCTGGCCGTGGAACGGGTGACGATGGCCGGCGAAATCCACGGGAAGAACCGCGCCATGGTCGAACTGTCTGCGCGGTTGCGGAGCGACGGCGTCGGCGTGGACGAGGTTCCGCACGAGGACCTGAAGCGGCTCGCCGCCCGCGCGGTGGCCGTGGTGCGCACCGGCGAAACCTCGCCGTACGCCAACGTCATCCTGCATGCAGGCGTCACCTTCTGATGAACGCGCCCCTCATCCGGATGCACGACATCCACAAGGCGTTCGGCCCGGTGAAGGTGCTCGACGGCGTGGATTTCGAACTGCTGCCGGGCGAGGTGCATGCACTGATGGGTGAGAACGGCGCGGGCAAGTCCACCCTCATGAAGATCCTCACCGGGATCTACGCGCCCGACTCGGGCAGCATCGAGGTCGACGGCAAGGCTGCGTCGATCGGCACGCCCGCCGATGCCGAGAGGAACGGCATCGCCATCATCCACCAGGAACTCAACCTGATCCCATCGCTCAGCGTCGCGGACAACCTGTTCCTCGGCCGCGAGATCCATCGCTTCGGCCTGCTCGATCGCCGCGCGATGGCACGCCGTGCGACGGAGTGGCTCGCGCGCGTCGGCATGCAGCGCCTCGATCCCGGCACGCTCGTCGAGCGCCTGTCGGTCGGCCAGCAGCAGATGGTGGAGATCGCGCGTGCCCTGGGCCAGGAAGCGCGCGTGCTGATCATGGACGAACCGACCGCCGCCCTGACCGAACACGAGACCACGACGCTGTTCAAGCTGATCCGCGAACTGCGCGAACAGGGCAAGGGCATCGTCTACGTGTCGCACCGCATGGAAGAGATCTTCGCCTTGTGCGACCGCATCTCCGTGCTGCGCGACGGCCAGTTCGTCGGTACGCGTCCGGTGCCCGGCCTCGCTTTCGACGAGGTGGTGAAGATGATGGTGGGGCGCACCCTCGACGCGCGCTATCCCTCGCGCACCCCGAAGATCGGCGAGGTGCGGCTCAAGGTGGAGCACGTCAGCGGCGGCATGGTGCAGGACGTGAGCTTCGATCTGCACGCCGGGGAAGTGCTTGGCGTCGCCGGGTTGCTTGGCGCGGGCCGTACCGAACTGGCGCGCCTGCTGTTCGGCCTGGACCGGCTGTCGTCGGGCAAGGTCACCCTCGATGGCGTCGTCGTGACGCCGAAGTCGCCCAGCGAGGCGATCCATTCCGGTTTCGGCTTCGTCACCGAGGACCGCAAGGCACAGGGACTGGTGCTCGACCTCAGCCTGCGCGAGAACGTGAGCCTTCCGCGGGTGCCCGCACATGCCGGACTGGTCGACCGTCCCGCCGAGAAGAAGCAGACGCGCGGCCTCATGGACGCGCTGAAGATCCGGGCGCGCGACATGGAACTGGATACGCGCTCGCTCTCCGGCGGCAACCAGCAGAAGGTGGTGCTCGCCAAATGGCTGGCGCTGGATCCGCGCGTGCTCATCCTCGACGAGCCGACGCGAGGCGTCGACGTCGGCGGCAAGGCCGAGATCTACCACATCATCAACCAACTCGCGGAGCGCGGCGTGGCCATCCTCATGATCTCCTCGGAACTCCCGGAGGTGCTCTCGATGAGCGACCGTATCCTCGTGATGCACGAAGGCCATGCGACGGCCCTGCTCGATGCGCACGGCGCGACGCAGGAAGCCGTGATGACCGCCGCGACCGGAGGCAAGTGACATGACGCTGCATATCGAATGGAGCCGTGCGACGACGCTCCTCCAACGCCTTGGCTCGGTGATCGGGCTGGTGCTGCTCTTCATCGTGTTGTCCGTCATGAGCCCGGACTTCCTCACCACGGGGAACCTGCTCACGGTGTTGCGCCAGGTATCGATCAATGCGCTCATCGCCTTCGGCATGACCTTCGTGATCCTCGCCGGCGGCATCGACCTGTCGGTCGGTGCCATCCTCGCCCTCACCGGCGCCGTGGCAGCGGGCCTCATGGCCGCGGGCCACGGCATGCTGCTGGCCGTGGCAGCGGGATTGGGGCTCGGCCTCCTCCTCGGCATGCTCAACGGTGTGCTCGTGTCCTGGGGCAAGGTCGCGCCCTTCATCGCCACCCTGGGCACGATGACGCTGCTGCGCGGCCTCACGCTCTCTTATACGCAGGGTAGTCCGATCCCCGTCACCAACCCTGGCTTCGCGCTGCTCGGCGGGGGATACGTGGCCCATCTCGTGCCGCTTCCGGTCATATGGATGTTCGTCGCCTTCGTCGTGTGCGGCTTCCTCCTGCGCGGAACGGTATTCGGCCGGCATGTGCTGGCGATCGGCGGCAACGAGGAAGCGGCGCGTCTCTCCGGCGTGCGCATCTCCCCGATGAAGCTCGCCATCTATGGCCTCTCGGGCCTGCTCTCCGCGTTCGCCGGCATCGTGCTCACGTCGCGCCTCTATTCCGCGCAGGCCACGGCCGGCGCCGGTTACGAACTCGACGCGATCGCCGCCGTGGTGCTCGGCGGCACCAGTCTTGCCGGCGGCCGCGGCTGGCTCTTCGGCACGCTGGTGGGCGCGCTGCTCATCGGTTTCCTCAACAACGGCCTCAACCTGCTCGGCGTGAGTTCGTTCTACCAGCAGGTCGTGAAGGGCATCGTCATCCTGGTCGCCGTCCTGCTCGACAGGCGACAGTCATAACAACGAGGACCACACCATGCGCAAACTCAACTTCCTGACCGCAGCCGCCGTCACGCTGCTTGCCGCCTGTTCGCAACAGGGTCCGGGCGAATCCGCACCGACGGCCGCCGCTACCGCCGGTGGCGCCGTGCCTTCCGGCGCGCCGGTGGTCGGCCTGGCGCTGTCCACGCAGAACAATCCGTTCTTCGTCGAACTGAAGGATGGCGCGCAGAAGGCCGCCAAGGATGCGGGCGTGCAGCTCGTCGTCGTCGACGCCCAGGACGACCCCGCCCGGCAGATTTCCAGCGTGGAGGACCTGATCCAGAAGCGCGTCTCGGTGATCCTGCTCAATCCGACCGATTCGTCCGCACTCGCCGGCGCCGTGCAGTCCGCGCAGCGCGCGAACATTCCCGTCGTGACGCTGGACCGCGGCGTGGACGGCGCCGAGGTGGCTTCGCATATCGCCTCGGACAATGTCGCGGGCGGCAAGATGGCGGCCGATTACCTGGCCAAGGCCCTCGGCGGCAGCGGCAACATCATCGAACTGCAGGGCGTGGCCGGCACGTCGGCTGCACGCGAACGCGGCAAGGGCTTCGACGACGCGATCGCCGCAACCGGCATGAAGATCGTGGCGAAGCAGCCGGCCAACTTCGACCGCGCACAAGGTCTTTCGGTCAGCGAGAACCTGTTGCAGGGCCACGGCGACGTCCGGGCGATCTTCGCGCAGAACGACGAAATGGCCCTCGGCGCGGTACAGGCGCTGGCGGGCAAGAACAAGAAGGTCCTCGTCGTCGGTTTCGACGGCACGCCCGACGGCAAGACGGCGGTGCAGAGCGGCGCGATGGCCGCCACGGTGGCCCAGCAGCCGGAAGAAATCGGCAGGCTCGGCGTGGAGACGGCGAAGAAGCTCATCGACAAGCAGCCGGTGGAAAAGTCGATCGCGGTGCCGCTTAAGCTGCTGACGAAGGAATGACGTTTTGTAGGAGCGCGCCCTGCGCGCGCTGAGCCTTCCGCGTTGTAGGAGCGCGCCCTGCGCGCGCTGAGCCTTCCGCGTTGTAGGAGCGCGCCTGCGCGCGACGGCTTTTCGCGTTGTAGGAGCGCGCCTGCGCGCGACGGCTTTTCGCCCCAGTCCAAAAGTTGGCGCGCCAGCTCCAGGTCACGGCCTCAAAACATGTCGCGCGCAAGGCGCGCTCCTACACGCCCGTTGTTAGTCTTGGGGCCCCGGCGCGATCACTTCGCGCTGGCCGTTGATGCCCATCGAGGAGACCAGGCCCGCGGCTTCCATCGCTTCGACCAGGCGCGCGGCGCGGTTGTACCCGATGCGGAATTGCCGCTGCACGAACGAGATCGACGCGCGGCGCGAGCGCAGTACGAACGCGGCGGCCTCGTCGTAGAGCGGGTCGAGCTCCGCATCCACGCCTTCCTCGCCCGGTTCGCCTTCAGCCGCCTCGCTGGCGGGACCCGCAAGGATCTCGTCCTTGTAGTCGGGCTCGCCGAACTGCTTCAGCCACGCCACGATGCGGTGCACTTCCTCGTCGGCCACGAAGGCGCCATGGATGCGCTGCGGGTATCCCGTGCCAGGCGGCAGGAACAGCATGTCGCCCTGGCCTAGCAGGCTTTCCGCTCCCATCTGATCGAGGATGGTGCGCGAATCGATCTTCGACGAGACCTGGAAGGCCACGCGCGTCGGGATGTTCGCCTTGATGAGTCCCGTGATCACGTCCACCGAAGGGCGCTGCGTCGCCAGGATGAGATGGATGCCAGCAGCACGTGCTTTCTGCGCCAGCCGCGCGATCAGCTCCTCGATCTTCTTGCCCGCGACCATCATGAGGTCGGCCAGCTCGTCGATCACCACGACGATCATCGGCAGGGTGTCGAGATGCTCGGGCACTTCCGGATGCGCGGGAAAGGGATTGAACAGCGGCTTGCCGGCGGCGCGGGCCTCGCGCACCTTCTGGTTGTAACCGGCGAGATTGCGCACGCGCAGGTCCGACATCACCTTGTAGCGGTTTTCCATCTCCGCGACGCACCAGTTGAGTGCGTTGGCGGCGAGCTTCATGTCAGTGACCACCGGCGCCAGCAGGTGCGGAATGCCTTCGTAGACCGAGAGCTCCAGCATCTTCGGGTCGATCATGATCATGCGCACGTCTTCGGGCGTGGCCTTGTAGAGCATCGACAGGATCATCGCGTTCACCGCGACCGACTTGCCCGAACCCGTCGTTCCCGCGACGAGCATGTGCGGTGCCTTCGCGAGGTCGGCCACCACGGGTTCGCCCGTGATCCCCTTGCCCATCGCGAGCGTGAGCTGGGAATCGGATCCCCGGTACTCCGCCGAATCGAGGATCTCCGACAACGCGATCATCTGCCGTTGCTCGTTTGGCAACTCGAGGCCCATGCAGGTCTTGCCGGGAATCGTTTCGACCACGCGAATGGACGTCCGTCCGAGACCGCGGGCGAGGTCCTTCATCAATGCGACGATCTGGTTGCCGCGCACGCCGACGGCAGGCTCGACTTCGTAACGGGTGATGACGGGACCCGCCGATGCGCCGACCACCTGCACGGGCACCTTGAACTCGCGGAGGCGCTGCTCGATCAGTTCACCGGTCTCCGCAAGCTCGGCTTCGGAGATCGACAAGGTGTCGTGGCGTGCCGCGGCAAGCAGCGAAAGCGGCGGCAGGCTTACCGCTCCGGTATGGCCCGCACGCAAGGAAGCCGTCGCGGTGAGCGTGACCGTGCGCCGCGGTGGCGGCTCGTCGACGGACTCATCGTTTGCCGCGATGGCGAAACGCGATACAGGCCGTAGCGGCGCCTCGGGTGTTGCGGGCACGCGGACGGGTACGGGCTCGGGTACGGTCTCCGCCACCGCGGGGCCTGCCTCCCGGTGCGACCCAAGGCCGCTCACGTTGGCGGGAGACGCTTCCGCTTTGCGCGGCGCGAGCCACGGCTCGCGAATCACGGTCTCCGGCCGCGTGCGATGTCGCGGCTGCACCGGCGTGGCCACCGAAGGCCGCGCAGACAGGGGAGGCGTATCGACGCGGTCGGCCGCGGCTCGCGCCTGCGGCGCCGGCGCGGCCGGGCTGCGCTTGGTCTCCGCTCGCGCGCGGCGACGTGCGGGCGGGCGATCCGCACGCCGTACCGCCGCGGCGGAACGGCGGCCTGTGGCGCGAGAGCCCGTACGCGAAAGCAGCCGGCGCGTTCCCTCGATCGCCAGCGCACCCACCGGCTCGAGCACGGCATTCGCGCGGGTGAGGAACGAGGACCACGGCACGCCGAGGTACCAGGGCAGGGCGACCGCCAGGATCGCCCCGCAGAACAACGCTGCAAGGCCGCCACCGGGGAAGCGCGTGGCCGCGGTCGCCAGCAGGTGGCACACGATGCCACCCGCCGCGGGATCGTCCGTGTAATGCGAGACGACGAGTCCCTCCAGCGTGACGCTCGCCAGCAGCACCAGCACGAATCCCGCCCAGAAACGTATCGCGCCAGGCCCGACCGTGGGCGGACGGCGGCGACGGACCAGGGCAGCGGCCAGTCGCCAGAGCAAGGGGATCAACCAGAGCGTGGAAAGTCCGAAGGCGCCGAACACTAAGGAAAGCATGCCTAACCGCGAAGAATCGAGCGAGCCCGTTAGTTTAGCTGGCATTCGTGCGGGATGACGCGCGAATGCCGCGTAAGCTGCTGGCAACGCTCGGGCCAGGCGTGTTCGGAACTGCGATCCTGGCGCGCCGGAAGCGCCGCGAACCAGGACCGCGTTGCTGCGTTACGCCCGATAGCGCGTTCCCACGTCCTTGCGCGACAGGTTCGGCGCCATCGCGAGGCGGGCCGCGTCATAGGCCTTGTACTGGCCTTCGTCCTCCAGCGGAGGAATCGTCACCACTTCGCCGCGGTCGTAGCCGACGAGCGCGGCATCGACGAGGTCGGCCGTGTCCATGACCATGCCCGGGAGGATCGCATCCACGTCCTTGCCCGACTTCTCCCAGATCTCGGAACGGGTGGCACCGGGCAAGACCGCCTGCGCGCGGACGTTCGTACCCTGCAGCTTGGCGGCAAGGCCGAGCGTGACGTTGACGAGGTGGGCCTTCGTTCCGCTGTAGAGGCCGTCCATCATCTCGGGCACCAGCGCCAGCACCGAGGCGATGTTGATGATGCCGCCGTTGTTCCGTGCCACGAAGGCCTTCGCGGCCGCGGCGGCCAGCAGGGTCGGGGCGAGGGTGTTCACCACGATCAGCTGCTCGATCTGCTCGCTGCCGTTGTCGAGGATGCTGCCGTTGAGCGAAATGCCCGCGTTGTTCACGAAAAGGGTGATGCCCGCGTCTTCCGCCAGACGGCGCTCCACGATGGCGATGCCGGCCCGGCTACCGAGGTCGGCCTGCAGGATCTCGGCCTTGCGGCCGGTGCGCGTACCGATCTCTTTCGCCAGCGCTTCCAGCCGGTCCAGGCGACGCGCGACCAGGATGAGGTCGTACCCACGGTCTGCCAGGCGCTGGGCATAAACTTCGCCGATACCGGACGAAGCCCCGGTAATCAATGCCTTACCCTTGTTTTCAGTGCTCATGATGGTCGACTCCGCATGGTTAATTGCAAAATGATAGTTACTGCGTTGCCATACGATAGTGACGTCGCTACCATAATGCAATGGACACCGACAAACTTTCTTCCGGTACCTGCGCGATCTCCCGCGGTCTCGCCATCGTGGGCGACGCGTGGAGCGCCTTGATCCTGCGCGACGCGAGCCTCGGTCTGACCCAGTTCGACCAGTTCCGGACGAGCCTCGGCATCGCGCCGAACATCCTGTCGCGTCGATTGAAGGCTTTGACGGAGGCGGGTGTCTTGGAGAAGAGGCGCTACAGCGAGCGCCCGCCGCGAGACGAGTACGTGCTGACCCAAGCGGGTCGCGATTTCCTTCCTATCCTCGCCGCCATGGGCGAGTGGGGTCGCCGTTACAACGGAGGCGGTCGCGCGCTGTCGCACCTGGTCGACGACCAGACCGGGCAACCGGTTTGCCCTGTCGTGGTGGACGGGAACACCGGCAAGCCGCTGCGCGACACCCCGATGCACCTCGTCATGCCGGCGGCGTAGTCCGTTCCGGCAGCGGACACACGGGGGTTACGTAGGTATTGGCGGGATCGCCCCGGCGCGACGCGACGATGGGATGCTCGCTGCCGGTGAACCAGCGCTGCGCCGGCCACCACCGGGCTATCGAGGGATGGGTCGTGGGTTCCACCGCCTGCCCTGGCTCCGGTACGAGTACCTCCGCGTGGCTGCACCGGGCCGCCGCGAGGATGCGCTCCACGGGTTCGGTCCATGGGTGGTGCGCCAGCTTGATGAGCCCCCAGTGCACGGGAATCAGCACGCGGCCGCGAACTTCCTGGTGCACGCGCATGGCCTGTTCCGGGCCGAGGTGCCAGTCGGGCCACTGCGGATCGTACTGACCCGATTCGATCATGGTGACGTCGAAGGGACCTAGCCTGTCGCCGACGTCGGCAAACGTGTCGTTGAGACCGGTGTCGCCGGAATAGAACGCACGATGACCGGGACCGACGATGGCGTAACCGCTCCATAGCGTCAGGTTGCTGCGCGGCGACAAACGCCCCGACGCATGCCGCGACGGCGTGGACACGACGCGCACGTCACCCACCTTCGCTTCCTGCCACCAGTCGAGTTCGACAATGCGTTCGGGGGGCACGCCCCAGCCCAGGAGGTGCGCGCCTACGCCCAGCGGCACGATGAAGCGGACGCCGCGTGCGTTCAACGCCTGGATCGATGCCCGATCGAGATGATCGTAGTGGTCGTGCGACACCAGGACGGCGTCGATGCGCGGCAGGTGGTCGATGGGGACCGGCGGCTCGTACCAGCGCCTGGGACCAAGCCAGGGAAAGGGCGAGGCGCGCTCGCTCCATAACGGGTCGACGACGATGTTCGTGCCGTCGATCTCGACCAGCATCGACGAGTGCCCGAACCAGGTCACGCGAAGCCCGCTGGCCGGCGGCCTGGCATACACCGCCGAGGAATCGACCGTCGGCACAGGACGATCGGGTTCCTCGCCCGGCTTCGACTCGAGCAGCTGGAAGATGCCGCCCTTGATGTTGCTGTACATCGGCAACGGATTGTCGAAGCGGTCACCGTGCCACTCGGGCGACGACGCGTAGCGCGACAGGCGCTCGCCTGCGGGGTTCGTGCCGATGTTCGGCCACGCCGAGACAGCGGCGAAGACGACGAAGGCGCCGGCCACTGCGGCGACGGCGCCCACGTAGCGGAGGACGCGCCTCAAGCCGGCATTGTCGCCATGTCGATCACGAAGCGGTAGCGCACGTCGTTCTTCACCAGGCGCTTGTAGGTCTCGTTGATCGAAGCCATGTCCACCACTTCGATATCCGAAACGATGCCGTGCTCGGCGCAGAAGTCCATCATCTCCTGCGTCTCCGCCATGCCGCCGATGGCCGAGCCGGCGACGGTGCGACGCGGCAGCATGAGAGCGCCACCGATCATGCCGTCGATCGGCGTGAGCACGCCGACCAGCACCATCGTGCCATCCAGGCGAAGCAGGTTGATGTACGGATTCAGGTCGTGCGACACCGGTACGGTGTTGAGCAGGAAGTCGAAGCTGGAGGCTGCGGCCTTCATCGCTTCGGCATCGGTGGAGAGCAGCACCGCGTCGGCGCCGAGGCGCTTTGCGTCGTCGCCCTTCGAGGCCGAGGTGGTGATCATGGTGACGTGCGCGCCCATTGCCTTCGCGAACTTCACGCCCATGTGGCCGAGGCCGCCCAGACCGACGATGCCGACCTTCTGGCCCGGCCCCACCTTCCAGTGACGCAGCGGCGAATAGGTGGTGATGCCGGCACAGAGCAGCGGCGCCGTGGCCTTGAGGTCGAGCTTCTCGGAGATCTTCACCACGAAGCGCTCTTCCACCACGATCTCGGTCGAATAACCGCCGTAGGTCGGCGTGGTCTTATCCTGTTCGGTGCCGTTGTAGGTGAAGCTGGTGTGGGTCAGGCAATACTGCTCGAGGCCGCGCTTGCACGATTCGCACTGGCGGCAGGAATCGACCATGCAACCGACGCCGGCGAAATCGCCGACCTTGAACTTCTGCACGGCGGAGCCGACCGCCTTGACCCGGCCCACGATCTCGTGGCCCGGCACCATCGGGAAGATGCCCGGACCCCAATCGTCCTGGGCCTGGTGCAGGTCGGAGTGGCAGACGCCGCTGTAGAGGATCTCGATGTGCACGTCGTTCGGGCCGACGTCGCGGCGCGGCACCTTGAAGGGAGCGAGGGGCGCCTTGGCCTGGGGAGCGGCGAATCCGCGGACTTCGAACATGGGAATCATCCTTCGTAAGGAGTGGAACGTTGGCCAGTGACGATACGGGCTCAACAATCTTTCGCGCCAACGGGAATTATGAGATGAACCGTTGAGTTATCCTTGACAATCATGCGTCCGGACAACCTTTCCCACCTCGCCGCCTTCGCCGCCGTGGCCCGCCACGCCAGCTTCCGGAAGGCCGGCGCCGAGCTGACCCTGACCACGTCGGCCATCAGCTACGCGATCCGCAATCTGGAAGAGCGCCTGGGCGTGGTGCTGTTCCACCGGACGACGCGCAGCGTCTCGCTGACCGAGGCCGGCCAGCGCCTGCTCGAACGGCTGGAGCCGGCGCTGCTCGACGTCGGCGAGGCGCTCGAGGAAATGAACAACTTCCGCGCCGCCCCCGCCGGGACGCTGCGCATCAACATGCCCCGGGTCACCGCCCAGCTGCTGCTGCCTGGCCTGCTGCCGCGCTTCCTCGCCCGCTATCCGGACATCCATTTCGAGGCGGTCGACAACGACGGGCTGATCGACATCGTGGCCCTCGGTTTCGACGCCGGCATCCGCTTCCTGGAACAGGTGCCCGAAGACATGATCGCGGTGCCCATGGGAGGGCAGCAGCGGGGCGCCTGCGTGGCTTCGCCGGAGTACGTCGCGAAACATGGCGTCCCTACGCATCCGAACGACCTGTTCCAGCACGACTGCATCCGTTTCCGCTTCCCCAGCGGGCGGCTCTACAAATGGGAATTCGAACAGGGTACGAAGAAGCTCGAGTTGGACGTTCGCGGACGCGTGACCTTCGGCGACCTGCGCCTGGCACTCGACGCGGCCCTGGCTGGCATCGGCTTCACCCTCGTCCTCGACGACCAGGTCACCGCGCTGGTCGCCGAAGGGCGCCTGGTGCGGGTGCTCGAGGACTGGTGCCCCCCATACCCCGGCTTCATGCTCTATTACCCGCGCCAGCGCAGGGTGACCTCGGCCCTGCGCGCTTTCATCGAATTCGTCCGCGAAGAGGGGTAGCAGACCGATGTGGGAGCCGGCTATGCCGGCGACCCCGCGGCAGCGGGCAAGCTCGCCGCGAGCACAGCGCCGCTGAACTCCCAGAGACAGTTGCTCCCCACAGCAGGCAGGTGGCCCCGGAACGCGCTCCGGCGTATCCTAGATGTTGCGGCGCACCAAGGCGCGGCACCCCTCGTTCCCGAGCTTCCAATGACGTCCTCCACACCCGCGCTCCGCCCGGGCACACCGCCCGTTCGCGCTCCCCACGTTGGCCTGGTGATCCTGGCCCTGGCGGTCGGTGGCTTCGCCATCGGCACGACCGAATTCGCCTCGATGAGCATGCTGCCCCTGTTCGCGCAGGGCCTCGGCATCGACGCGCCCACCGCCGGCCACGTGATCAGCGCGTACGCGCTGGGTGTGGTCGTCGGCGCGCCGATCATGACCGTCGTCGGCGCACGCGTGCCACGTCGCCGCCTGCTGCTGATCCTCATGGCGATGTTCACGCTGTTCAACGGGCTGACCGGCCTTTCCCCGAGCTATCACTGGATGCTGGTGTTCCGCTTCCTCGCCGGCCTGCCGCACGGCGCATACTTCGGCGTCGCGGCGCTCGTCGCGTCGTCGCTGGTACCGGTGAACCGGCGCACACGCGCTATCGGACAGATGTTCCTTGGCCTCACCATCGCGACGGTGGTCGGCGTGCCGCTGGCCAGCTGGCTCGGCCAGGCCGTGGGCTGGCGCTGGGCGTTCGCACTGGTTGCGCTGCTCGGTATCGCGACCATGTCGGCGGTGGCCGCGTATGCGCCCGAAGTGCCCGCGGATGAAAACGCGAGTCCGCTGCGCGAACTCGGCGCGCTCGCGCGGCCGCAGGTCTGGCTCACCCTCGGCATCGGCGCCATCGGCTTCGGCGGCCTCTTCGCCGTCTATACCTACCTCGCCGACATCCTCCTCGCGGTCACCCACATGCCGCTGCATAGCGTGCCCTGGGTCATCGGCGTCTTCGGTATCGGCCTCACCGCAGGCAACATGGTCGTGCCGGTGTTCGCCGATCGCGCGCTCATGCGTACGGCCGGCGTGCTGCTGGTATGGAGCATGGTGGTGCTGGGGATGCTCCCGTTCACCGCCGGCAATGTATGGACGCTAGGCTTGAACGTTTTCCTCATCGGCGTCGGCGGCGCGCTTGCCACCGTGCTGCAGACGCGCCTGATGGACGTGGCCGGCGACGCGCAGGGCCTCGCCGCCTCGTTGAATCACTCGGCGTTCAACACGGCGAACGCGCTGGGCCCGTTTCTTGGAGGGCTGGCCATCGCGCACGGCTATGGCTGGACCTCGCCGGGTTGGGTGGGAAGCTTCCTCGCCTTGTGCGGTCTCGGCATCTGGGGAATATCGGTCACGGCCGGAACGCGCGATGAGGATGCCGTGGCCGAATCCTGCTGACGATGCGCTGATGGTGCGACGTCGTACGTCGTAGCTATTTGCCGATGCAGAACGAGCTGAAGATCGCTCCCAGCAGGTCGTCCGACGAGTAGGTTCCCGTGATTTCGCCGAGGGCGTGCTGGGCGTGGCGGAGTTCCTCGGCGGCCAGCTCGCCTGCGCGACTGTCGCGCAAGGTATCGGCCGTGCGCTCGAGGTGAGCGCGCACACGTTCCAGGGCTACGACGTGGCGCCGCCGCGCGCTGAAGGCGCCTTCGCCCGCGCCGGCGGTGGCCAGGTTCCGAAGCGCTTCGCGCAGCGGGTCGAGCCCTTCGCCGGTGCGCGCCGACAGCCATAGCATGTCGTAATCGCCGCGTCGTTCGTGGCGAGCGGCGACATGCGCTAGATCGATCTTGTTGATGACCACCAGGCGCGCCGCGTGCGCGGGTGTGCCTTCGAAGAAGGCAAGGTCGTCGACGGCATGCGCCTCCTCGGTGACCAGGAGAGCGACGTCGCAGCGTTCCAGTTGTGCACGCGCGCGGCGGATGCCTTCGCGTTCCACGACGTCTTCCGATTCACGCAGTCCGGCGGTGTCGGCCAGCTCGAGTACCGCGCCGTCGATGGACACCGACTCCCTCAGCACGTCGCGCGTGGTGCCGGGAATGTCCGTGACGATCGCGCGTTCCTGCCCGGCGAGCGCATTCAACAGACTCGACTTGCCGGCGTTGGGACGGCCGACGATGGCTACGGAAATGCCGTCATTGAGGCGCACGCCACGCCGCGTTTCGACGAGCAGTGAATCAAGATGGCCGCGCAAGGCGGCAAGTCGTTCGCCGATGACCGGGTCGGCGAGGAAATCGATTTCCTCCTCCGGAAAATCGATCGCTGCCTCGATGTGCACGCGCAGCGCGATCAACTCGGCGAGCAGATCGTCGACGCGTGCGGAAAACACGCCTTCCATGGAACGCAGCGCAGCGCGTGCTCCTGCTTCCGACGTCGCGGCGACGACATCGGCAACGGCTTCGGCCTGGGCGAGATCGAGTTTGCCGTTGAGGAACGCGCGCTCGGTGAATTCGCCGGGCCGCGCGAGTCGCGCGCCGAGAGCGATGCATCGGCGAAGCAAGGTATCGAGCAATATGGGACTGCCGTGGCCTTGCAGTTCGAGCACGTGTTCGCCGGTATACGACGCGGGTCCGGGAAAGTAGAGCAGGATGCCGCGATCGATGAGCGCACCCTGCCCGTCGCGGAAGGCTGCGAAGTGCGCGTGCCTCGGCTTCGGCTCGCGGCCGAGGAAAGCATGCGCGATCTGCGGCGCCCGTGGCCCCGATATGCGAACTGCGCCGACGCCGGCGGCGCCTGCGCCGGTGGCAATGGCCGCAATGGTGTCGTCGCCGTCGCTCATGGTGAACCTGCTATGGCGAAGCGGCGCGTCCTTCGACGCGCCGCCCGGGGTTTAAGCCGTCTTGGCCTTGAGGTCGGCCTTGTCCACGCTGCGGTTGATCCACCACTGCTGGAGGAGGCTGGTCGCGCCGTTCACCGTCCAGTAGAGCACGAGGCCCGCCGGGAAGAAGGCGAAGAAGACGCCGAAGATCAGCGGCATCACCTTCATCATCTTGGCCTGGGTCGGATCCATGCCCGCCGTGGGCATCATGCGCTGGGTGAGCAGGGTGACCAGGAAGTAGAGCACCGGCAGCACGTAGAGCGGATCCGGCGCCGAAAGATCGTGGATCCAGCCGAAGAACGGCGCCTGGCGCAGTTCGATCGACTCGGAAAGCACGCGGAGGAGACCGATGAAGATGGGGAAGGTGATGAGGATGGGCAGGCAGCCCGCCATCGGGTTCACCTTCTCTTTCTTGTACAGCTCCATCATGGCCTGCTGCATCTTCATGCGGTCGTCGCCGTAACGCTCCTTGAGCGCGGCGACGCGCGGCTGCAGCTTGCGCATGCGCGCACCGGAACGGAACTGCGCGTCGGTGAGCTTGAACAGCGCGGCCTTGATGAGCAGCACGAGCAGGATGATGGCCACGCCCCAGTTGCCGCTGATGGCGTGCAACTGCGACAGCAGCCAGTGCAGCGGCTGGGCGATGATCGTCAGCCAGCCGTAGTTGCTGGTGAGTTCGAGGCCCGGCGCGATGACGTCGAGCGTACCCTGCAGCTTCGGACCGACATAAAGACGCGCGACGCTGTCGGCGGCCTGGCCCGGTGCGACCTGCATGACCGGGCCGAAAGCGCGTACCAGGTAACGCGGCATGGTCGAGTTCGGGTCGACGATGCTGGTGCTGTAGGTCACGTTCTGGTCGGCCGGCGGAATCCAGGCGACGAAGAAGTAGTGCTGCAGCATGCTGATCCAGCCACCGGTGATCTGGTGGTTCAGCGGCTTCTTGGCGAAGTCGAGGAAGGACAGCGATTCGAACTTGTTCTCGGGGCTGTACCAGGCGGCACCGAAGAAGCTGTGCTGTGCCGGATCGGTGTAAGCCTTGAACCAGTTCGCCTTCGGTGCGGGCACGCGCTGCAACTGGTGGTAAGCGTTGCCGGTCCAGGTCGCGCCCGAACCGTTCTCGATGCGCTGGTCGAGGTCGACCACATAGTCGGTGCGCTTGAGCGTGTAGCGCTTCACCACCTTCACCCCGGACGGATCGGTCCAGGTCAGGTCGAGGCTCGCCGATTTCTGGCCGTCGGCCAGCGTGGCCTCGGTCTTCTCGGCGTGGAAGAGGGCGCGATGGTCGGGCGCGGCGCCGTTGCTGCTGACCAGACCGTCCTGCGCGGCGAAGAAATGCTCCGGGGTATCGTCGAGCAGGCGCGCCGGCGGCGGGTTCGGGGTTTTCTTCGTGACCGGCTCGTTCGGGTACGCCAGCAACTCGGAGCGCACGATGCTGCCGCCGCGGGTATCGATGGTCAGGCGCAGCACGTCGTTCGAAAGCGTGACCAGTTCACCCTTGGCATCCGCGGGCGTTGCCGTCTCGTTGGGAACGGCGGCCGGGGCCGTCGCGCCAGGAATGCTTGCATCCGTGTTCGCCTTGCCGGCGCCGGCAGCGGTGTCGGTCTGGGCGGCGGGCGTCGGGGCGACTGGCTGGGGACCGTAGTCCTTTTCCCATTCCGTCCACAGCAGGTACGCCACGAACATGAGCGCGAAGAAGAGAAGCGTGCGCGTTTGATTCATTGCTTGGGCCAGATCCGAATGGCGGAAAGGACGGTTAGGTCAACGCGCGATTGTGCCGTCGGCACCCTCGGGCTTCAACGGCCGTATGCGGCGGAACAGGCCGTCGAGCTCGGCCAGGAGCACGGCTCCGGACTCGCCGACGGCGGTATCGCGAGCCATCACGAGGATGTCGACCGGAGGCAGGGCGGGGCGGGCGCGGCGGAATGCCTCACGCGCCAGGCGCTTGATCCGGTTGCGATCGACGGCGCGTTTCGAGCAGCGCTTGGAGATGGCCAGACCGAGCCGGGCGGTCCCGGCGTCGTTGTTTCCGAAGCGCAAAAGAAAACAGCGGCCGCCAAGGCGACCGCTGACAGTTCGCAAGGCTGCGAAGTCGGCGGCGCGGCGCAGCCGCGCTTCGCGCGGCAAGGCTGCGGCACGCACGACGGACGCGCCGCTTACGGGATCAGGCGCTTGCGACCCTTCGCGCGACGGGCGTTCAGAATCTTGCGACCGTCGGCGGTGGCCATGCGGGCGCGGAAGCCGTGCGTACGTGCACGCTTGAGCTTGCTGGGCTGGAAAGTACGCTTCATGGCGCTACATCCGGATGAAGAGGGAAAAAGGCCCGAAAGTATGCGAGACATTCCATAGGACTGTCAACCGCTTGGGCGAACGAATTGACGGGATCGCGCGTGAATGCGGGGCCCGAGGGCGGGGCGGAACACTGGTAGACTTCGTCGTCCACCCCGCGCGCATGCGCCCCTGCTGTGGCAAGAATACCTGATGAGTGATCTCTGGAGGCGCTGTCTCGAGCGTCTTGAAGGCGAGTTGACGTCCGAGGACGTCCATACCTGGCTGATGCCGTTGCAGGCCAGGGAGGACGGCCACGGTCTGTTCCTCTACGCGCCAAACCCCTATTCGCTGGACACGGTACGCGAGCAGTACCTGGGCAAGATCCAGTCGATCGTGGAACACCTGAGCGGCCGTACCCTGCCCGTCCGGCTCGAAGTCGGCTCGTCGGGCGGCCGCGCGGCTCCCGCGCGGCCCGCGTCGTCGATGGCACAGGCGCCCGCCGCGGCGCCGCGCGCGGCCGAGCCCGCGCACGAGCCGCCGCACGTGCACAACCTGGATCCGCACTACACCTTCGAAACCTTCGTCGAGGGCAAGTCGAACCAGCTGGGCAAGGCCGCGGCCATGCAGGTGGCGATGAATCCCGGCCGGGCCTACAACCCGCTGCTGTTGTACGGCGGCACCGGCCTGGGCAAGACCCATCTGATGCACGCCGCCGGCAACCTGCTGATGCAGAACAACCCGGGCGCGAAGGTGCTTTACCTGCGCTCCGAGCAGTTCGTCAGCGGTATGGTGAAAGCGCTGCAGCAGAAGAACATGGACGACTTCAAACGCCGCTTCCGTTCGGTCGACGCGCTGCTGATCGACGACATCCAGTTCTTCGCCGGCAAGGACACCACGCAGGAAGAGTTCTTCCATACCTTCAATGCGTTGTTCGAGGCGAAGCAGCAGATCATCCTCACTTGCGACCGCTACCCGAAGGAACTCGACAAGCTCGAGCCGCGCCTGAAGTCGCGGCTGGGCTGGGGTCTGTCGGTGGCGATCGAACCGCCGGATTTCGAGACGCGCGCCGCCATCCTGTTGTCGAAGGCGGCGGAGAAGGACATGGAAGTGTCCGAGGACGTGGCGATGCTGCTGGCCAAGCGCATCCGCTCCAACGTGCGCGACCTCGAGGGCGCGCTCAACACGCTCGCCGCACGCGCCAACTTCTACCGCAAGCCGATCACCACGGATTTCGCCGAAGAGACCCTGCGCGACCTGCTCAACACGCACGCGCAGGCGGTCACCGTGCCGAACATCCAGAAGACGGTGGCCGACTACTACCAGGTACGCCTGTCCGACCTGCTCTCCAAGCGCCGTGTGCGCTCGCTGGCGCGTCCCCGGCAGGTGGCCATGGCCCTGTCCAAGGAACTCACCGAGCACAGCCTGCCGGAGATCGGAGAGGCATTCGGGGGCCGCGACCATACGACCGTGCTGCACGCCTGCCGCACGATCCGCGGTTTCTGCGAGAAGGACGTGCGCATGCGCCAGGACTGGGAGCAGCTCATCCGTATCTTGACGGGCTGAGAAGCTGTGGATAATAGGTGGATGGACGGAGGACGGTTTCGACGCCTTAAGTTATCCACAAGGCACCCACACGAAACCGCGTGTTCAGGCCAGTCGATATCAGAAATCAAGCTATTGAAAATACTAATCTTTTAAGGCTTGTCAAGATATCCACCGGCCTAACAACTACCACTAATAAAATCTTAAAAACTTAAAAGCAGGAGTAGGGGACGCATGCAATTCAGCATCCAGAGGGAAATACTGCTCAAACCCCTGCAGCAGGTGGTGGGCGTCGTGGAACGCCGCCAGACGCTGCCCGTGCTCGCCAACCTCCTGGTTCGCGCCTCCGGTAGCGAGGTGTCCTTCACCGGCACCGATCTCGAAGTTGAGATGATCGCCACCACCGAGGCCGGCGGTGTGCAGGAAGGCGAAATCACGATTCCCGCCCGCAAACTGTTCGACATCGTCCGTGCGCTGCCCGACGGCGCGAAGATCGACATCAAATTGAACGGCGAGCGCATCGCACTCAACGCCGGACGCAGCCGCTTCACCCTGGCCACGCTGCCATCCAGCGAGTTCCCGATCATCGACGAGATCGAACTGGTCGAGCGGGTGACCCTGCCCGAGGAAGTGCTCCGCGACCTGATGGACCGCACGGCCTTCGCCATGGCGAACCAGGACGTGCGTTATTACCTGAACGGCATGCTCCTCGATCTCCAGGAGCACACGCTGCGCTGCGTGGCCACCGACGGCCACCGCCTGGCGCTGAAGGAAACGAAGCTGGAAAGCTCCGTATCCCAGCGGCGCCAGATCATCATTCCGCGCAAGGGCGTGAATGAACTCGTCGGCCTGCTCGAGTCCGGTGAGGGCTCGGTGGAGCTGGAGTTCGGCCGGAATCACCTGCGCGTTCGCCGTGGGGGCGTGGTATTCACCTCCAAGCTCATCGACGGCCGTTTCCCGGACTACGAGGCCGTGATTCCGCTCGGAGCCGACAAGACCGCCACGATCGAGCGCGACGTGTTGCGCAGCGCCCTGCAGCGAGCGGCGATCCTCTCGAACGAGAAGTACCGCGGCGTGAAGCTCGAACTTAGCCCGGGCCGTATCAAGATCGTGGCGCACAATCCGGAACAGGAAGAAGCGCAGGAAGAGGTGGAAGCCGAAACGGTCGTGGACGACCTGGCCGTGGGGTTCAACGTCGGGTACCTCCTGGACGCCCTGGGTGCGTTGCGTGGCGAGAAGGTCCGCATCAATCTGCGCGACGCCCAATCCAGCTGCCTGCTCCAGGAAGAGGGCAACGACGAAGCCCGTCACGTCGTGATGCCTCTCCGCCTCTGACGAGGTAGCCACTGTAGGAGCGGACCTTGTCCGCGACAGCCTTTCGCGCCAGTCTTAACCCCTTGCGCCGATCGGCCCCAGACGCCGGGATGTCCCTGACACCCCGGCGTCGTCCGTTCTGGATGGGATGAAAGCTTGTATGAAGTTCGACTCGCTCCGGATCTCTGGACTGCGTTGCCTGGACGGGGTGTCCCTGACGCTTTCGGCCGGCATCAACGTGTTCGTGGGTCCGAACGGCGCGGGCAAGACCAGCGTGCTCGAGGCGGCATATCTGCTTTCCCATGGACGCTCGTTCCGGGCGGGATCCCGGGATGTACTGTTGAAGCGTGGTGCGAACTCGCTATCGGTGTTCGCTGAGGTCAAACGGGCGGACGGCAACGTCCGCCGGCTGGGCCTGGGCCGTGAGGGTGGGCGTTGGCAGGCCCGGGTGGATGGCGATACGGCCGCTTCGCTCGGCGCCCTGGTGCAGGAGTGCGCGGTGGTTTGCTTCGAGCCCGGCTCTCACGATCTGGTTGCCGGGCCGTCCGACGAACGCCGGCGTTATCTGGATTGGGGCTTGTTCCACGTGGAACACGAATTCGTGCCGCACTGGCGCCGCTACCAACGGGCCCTGAAACAGCGGAACGCCCTCCTGCGGACCGGTGGCCAACCGGACGCCGCCCAGCTGGAGCCGTGGGAGGCGGAACTTGCTACGGCGGGCGAGGGGATCACGGTCTTCCGCCGCCGGTATCTCGAGCGGCTGCTCCCTCACATCCAGGGATTCATGAGCAACGTCCTGCCCGAGTTAGGCCGGTTCAGCGTGAGATACCGTCCAGGGTGGGATGAGACGGCCGACCTGGCCACGACTTTGAGGGAACGGCGAGTGCGGGACCTGGGCCGTGGCCACACGACAGTGGGCCCCCACCGGGCTGATTTCGCCATGGCATTCGAACAGGCGCCATTGCGCGAGCACCTGTCCCGCGGACAGGAGAAGCTGTGCGCGCTGGCGTGCCTCCTCGGCCAAGCCTCGCTCCACGCCGAAATCCTCGGAGAATGGCCTGTCGTCTGCCTTGACGACCTTGCATCGGAGCTTGATCGTACCCATCAAGAGTGGGTTGTCGCGCAGCTTTTGGGCCGCGACGTCCAGGTCCTCGTGACGGGTACCGAGATCCCGTCCGCTCTTACCGAACAGCCGGTGACGATGTTCCACGTGGAACAGGGTGTCGTCACCGCTTTGCTATAATCGACCGACTGTCCCGAGGCCTCCCGCGCCGCCTCGGGGCCGCTTTCTGGCGCCATTACCGGGCATCGCATGAACGAACCTCTCGATCCGACGACGAACTCGAACGCTTACGACTCTGGCAGCATCAAGGTCCTGAAAGGCCTGGACGCCGTCCGCAAGCGCCCCGGCATGTATATCGGCGACACCGACGACGGTACGGGCTTGCACCACATGGTGTTCGAGGTGGTGGACAACGCCATCGACGAGGCCCTGGCCGGCTACTGCGACTATGTCAAAGTCACGATCCACCAGGACGGCTCGGTCGGCGTGGACGATAACGGCCGCGGCATTCCGGTGGACATGCACCCGGAAGAGGGCAAGTCCACGGCCGAAGTGGTCATGACCGTCCTCCACGCCGGCGGTAAGTTCGACGCCAACTCCTACAAAGTCTCCGGCGGCCTCCATGGCGTAGGCGTGTCCGTCGTGAATGCGCTCAGCGAGAAGCTGTGGCTGACGATCTGGCGCGATGGCAAGGAATACCGCCAGGAATACGCCCATGGCGAACCTCTGGCTCCCATCGCTGCCGTCAGCGATGCGAACCGCCGCGGCACCCTGGTCCGTTTCCTGCCCAGCCCGGCCACCTTCACGAGCAACATCGAGTTCCACTACGACATCCTGGCGAAGCGCCTGCGTGAGTTGGCCTTCCTCAATTCGGGCGTCACCATCGAACTGGTGGACGAGCGGAACGATCGCAAGGACATCTTCGCGTACGAGGGCGGCATCAAGTCCTTCGTGCAGCACCTGGCCCAGTTGAAGACCGCGTTGCACCCCAACGTGATCAGCTTCAGTTCGTTCTCCGAAGGCATCACCGTTGAAGTGGCGATGCAGTGGACGGACGCATACCAGGAAACGATGTTCTGCTTCACCAACAACATCCCGCAGCGCGACGGCGGCACCCACCTTACGGGCTTCCGTGCGGCGCTCACCCGTACGCTGCAGAATTACATCGAGAAGGAAGGCCTGGCCAGGAACGCCAAGGTAGGACTGTCGGGCGACGACATGCGCGAAGGCCTGATCGCCGTCCTCTCGGTGAAGGTGCCGGACCCGAAGTTCTCCTCACAGACCAAGGACAAGCTGGTTTCCAGCGAAGTGAAGACGGCGGTGGAGCAGGTCGTCAACGACAAGCTCGCCGAATTCCTCCTCGAACACCCGGCGGAGAGCAAGGCCATCGCCTCCAAGGCCGTGGATGCCGCGCGCGCCCGCGAAGCAGCCCGCAAGGCCCGCGAGATGACCCGCCGCAAGGGCGCGCTGGATATCGCCGGCCTGCCCGGCAAGCTGGCTGACTGCCAGGAAAAGGACCCGGCGCTGTCCGAACTGTTCCTGGTGGAGGGTGACTCCGCCGGCGGTTCCGCGAAGCAGGGCCGCAACCGCCGTACTCAGGCGGTGCTGCCACTGAAGGGCAAGATCCTCAACGTCGAGAAGGCCCGTTTCGACAAGATGATTTCCTCCGCCGAGGTCGGCACGCTGATCACCGCGCTGGGCACGGGCATCGGTAAGGAGGAATACAACCCGGACAAGCTGCGCTACCACCGCATCATCATCATGACCGACGCGGACGTGGACGGCTCGCACATCCGCACGCTCCTGCTCACCTTCTTCTACCGGCAGATGCCCGAGCTCATCGAGCGCGGCCACGTCTACATCGGCTTGCCGCCGCTGTACAAGGTGAAGCAGGGCAAGCAGGAGATGTACATCAAGGACGACACCGTCCTGAACGAGTACCTGATCGCCAGTGCCGTGGACAATGCATCGCTGACGCCGGAAGAGGGCGCGCCCGCGATCGACGGCGTTGCGCTCGAAAAGCTGCTGCGCGACTACCAAGTGGCACTGGACCAGATCCAGCGCCTGAGCCATCGCTTCGACGTGGTGTCGCTGACCGCCATGATCGAACACGCGCCGCTGGAAGACGGCCACTGGACGGATCCGGCGCGGATGCAGGCCTGGCTCGACGGCATCGCGGCGCGCCTGAGCTCCAGCGGCCTGGGCAAGCCCACGTATTCGCTGCGCTTCCGCCCGGCACTGAACGAGCAGGGCGCGGCGATCGAAGTGCAGCGCATGCAGCACGGCCTGAGCCATACCTGGATCATGCCGCAGGCCTTCTTTGGCGGGACCGAGTTCCGCGCCATCCAGTCGATCTCCCAGCAGCTCTCGCAGCTGGGCCTGCAGCCGGGCGCGGTGGTTCGCCGCGGCAACGGTTCGCGCGGCGTGCTTTCCTTCGCCGACGTGCGCAACTGGCTGCTCGAGGAAGCGAAGAAGGGCCGCACCATCCAGCGCTTCAAGGGCCTGGGCGAAATGAACCCGGAGCAGCTGTGGGAAACCACGGTGAATCCGGAAACCCGGCGCATGCTGCAGGTGGGCATCGAGGACGCCGTCGCGGCGGACCAGATGTTCTCGATGCTGATGGGCGAGGCGGTGGAACCGCGCCGCGACTTCATCGAATCCAATGCACTGAAGGTCACGAACCTGGACGTCTGAGCCCGGCTTCGGGTTCGTCAGGAAGCTCAGTCAAGACTGAGCTTCCCATCTTTCGTTTTACGGGCTCTGCGAGCCCCGACAATGGAACGGTCGTTCACCCATAAAAAGCCGTCCGACCTCTATTTGGACGTTTCTCGAGCGGCGTCACACTTTCCGCGAACGTGGACGAAAATGGCGTTTTCAAGGCAACCTTTTGCCTATAAATCGGTAAGCGCCAACATTCTTCTAACAAGTCATTGTTTTGACTCTCCTTTTTTCTTGCACTGCGACTTGTTCTTAGGAATCGAATCAGGGTAACCTCTGTAGTCCCCCGGAGTGCCGCCTTGCGCGAAGACTCCTACAACCGAGGTCATTCAATGAAACAGGGTTCCCTCAGCAAGTTGGCGCTCGCTACCGCGATCGCACTTTCCCTTGTAAGCGGTGCGGTGGTCGCGCGCGACACCAAGCCCCAGGAAAAGAAAGAAGCGCTGTACCCGAACGCCACGCGTGCGGAACCCAAGCTCGACCTCAAGAGCGAGAAAGACCAGAAGGCCATCAACGAAGGCCTCGACGCCGCGAACAACGGCGACAAGGAAAAGGCGATGCAGATCCTGCAGCCGCTCGCCGACGGCTCGGGCACGAGCAGCAAGTACGCCCAGGCGCTGGCCCTGCAGGGCATCGCCAACATGAAATACAACGACGGCGACATCAAGGGCGCCATCAGCACGCTGAAGCAGGCGCTCGATATCGGCGTGATGCCGAACGACACCTACTTCCAGCTGAAGTACATGTACACCCAGTTCCTCGTCGCCGACGAGCAGTACGCCGCCGCGCTGCAGTCGCTGCAGGAATGGCGCAACGAAGGCAAGAAGGAAACGGCCGACTCCTACGGCCTCGAAGGCAACATCGATTACCGCCTCGAGAAGTACCCGGAAGCGATCGCCGCGATCACGAAGGCGAAGTCCATGCCGGACGCGAAGCCGCAGGGCTCGTGGGACCAGATCCTCGCCGCCAGCTATGCCGAGACCGGCCAGGGCGACAAGGCTGCCGAACTCGCCCAGGCCGAGCTGCAGAAGAACCCGAACGACCCCACCGCGCTGAACAATGCCGCTTCGGCACTGATCCAGGCGCAGAAGTACCCTGAAGCCATTGCGCTGATGGAAAAGGGCCGCGCCGCGGGCGCGTTCAAGGACGAGAAGCAATACGTCAATCTCGCCAAGGTCTACCTCATCGACGGCCAGGAACACGGCGATCGCCAGGAAGGCAACGCCTCCAAGGCGGCCGCGGTGCTCGAGGACGGTCTCGCCAAGGGCATCGTGAAGCCCAGCGCCGAGGTCTACAAGCTGCAGGGCGATGCCGCCATCACCGGCGGCAACGAGAGCGCCGCGCTGGCCGCGTACCAGAAGGCCGCGCCGCTCGCGAAGGACGGAGAAATCACGCTGAGCATCGCGCGTCTCCAGCTCAGCAAGAACCAGTACGCCGCCGCTGAAAAGTCGGCGACGGATGCCATCAGCAAGGGTGTGCAGCATAAGGGCCAGGCCTACATGCTGCGTGCGGAAGCCAAGCGTGGTCAGAAGAACAAGCAGGGTGCCATCGCGGACATGAAGCTCGCGGCCCAGGATCCTGAAACGTCTGCCAAGGCCAATGCCTGGTTGAAAACCGCAGGTACCGGCAAGTAAGCGCTTGTAAAGACCCGGAAGGGGGGGATCATGCACCGCCATAAATCCTCCCTTCAGGTGCTATACAAACGCCATATGCTGGTGTAACTTGCTTACCTTTCCGCTTGCAGAAACCTGCGTTTTCGGCAATGTCAAGCCGACGAACGCCGGAAGAGCAGTGCGGGCTCACTTCCGCTTGATTAGCTCTTGATAGTGACTGATGGCCTCAAGTAACGAATCAACCGGCCAAGCGCCGTTCAGTTGGGGGCGCACCAGTGCGTTGGCAGTAGCCATCGCGCTGCACTCGTTCGCCTTCCTGCTGCTGGTCGCGCCCATGGCGCCGCCCAAGACGCAGGAAAAGCAGAAAGAGAAGGTCGTGCAGGTCGATTTCATCGAACCGCCGCCGCCTGCCGTGGAAGAGGCGAGCACGAATGCCGTTCCGGCTCCGCCGCCGGCGCCTCCCGCGCCGCCTGCACCGCCGGCCGACATCGCACCCAGCGAGAATCTGTCGTACCGTCAGCGTAATCCGCCAAGGTATCCGCCGCAGGCGATCCGTCAGCGGCATGAAGGTACGGTGGTACTTCTGGTCCTCGTGGGTGTCGACGGTTCGCCGAAGGACATCAAGGTCGACCAGTCGAGCGGTTTCCGCGAATTGGACAAAGCTGCGGAGGATGCCGCAAGGAACTGGCGATTCAACCCGGGCAAGCGAGGCGGTCAGGCCGTCGAAGGCTATGCACGTGTCCCCGTTACGTTCAACCTAAACCAGCTGTAAGTTAGTCCTCACACTTACTTACATCTCTGTTCACGCTTGACTTCCCAAGGGTAGCGTTATGTTGCAAGACACCTCCGCTCAGCCTGCTAATCCAGGTCAAAACTCCAATGCCGACGCCCTCAAGCAGATGGGCTTCGACCACCTGATCCACAACTTCGACTTCCTCGGTTGGATTGTGTTCGTGGTGCTGGTCGCGATGTCCGTACTCTCGTGGTACTTCATCGTCGCCAACTTCATCCGTAACAGCATGGTGCGTTCGCGCGCCGACAAGGTCATCCAGGGCTTCTGGAACACCTCGTCGACGCAGGAAGCCATTCGCATGCTCGAAGAGCAGCCGAAGGGCGAGCCGTTCTCGAAGATCGCTCTCGACGCCGCTTCGGCCGTCGCTCACCACCAGGCTGCTGCCGGTGGTCGCCTCGCCGAGACGCTGTCGCGTTCGGAATTCATCGACCGCGCCCTGCGCCAGGCCGTGGCTCGCGAGAGCCTGCGTCTGGAAGGCGGCCTGACCCTGCTCGCCACGGTCGGTTCGTCGGCCCCGTTCATCGGTCTTCTCGGTACGGTGTGGGGTATCTACCACGCGCTGATCGGTATCGCCGCTTCGGGTTCCGCGTCGATGGATAAGGTGGCCGGCCCCGTCGGTGAAGCTCTGATCATGACCGCGTTCGGTCTGTTCACCGCTATCCCGGCCGTGCTTGCGTACAACTTCTTCATGCGCTCGAACCGCCTGACCTACGCCCAGTTCGACGAATTCGCGCACGACCTGCACGACTTCTTCGCCACGGGCGCCCGCGTCGAAGGCACCGCTCCGGCTGCCGTCGTCAAGAAGTAAGAGGAACTGACCCATGGCTATGAGCAGCGGGGGCAACTCCGGTGGTCCGATGTCGGAAATCAACGTCACGCCGCTCGTCGACGTGATGCTGGTTCTGCTGATCATCTTCATGATCACGGCGCCGCTGATGTCCCACAAGGTCCAGATCGATCTGCCGAAGGCTAATCCGAACGTTAAGGATGACACCCCGGTCGAACCGATGGATCTCGCGGTCAAGCCGGACGGTACGTACTTCCTCAATGACGGCGAAGTCACTGAGGCTGAACTGAAGGCCCAGTTCGCGGTTGCGGCGGCGAAGTCGCCGCAGCCGGAACTCCAGATCCGTGCCGACCGCACCACCGAGTATCGCGTGGTGAAGAAGATCCTTGGCGATGCCAAGGAAGCCGGTATGGTCCACGTCGGCTTCATGTCGACTGGCAAGGCGGGGGAGTAACGAACATGGCATTCAGCTCAGGCAACTCCGGTGGCCCGATGTCGGACATCAACGTCACGCCGCTCGTCGACGTGATGCTGGTGCTCCTGATCATCTTCATGATCACGGCTCCGATGCTGTCGCATAAGATCAAGATCGATCTTCCGCAGCCGAACCCGAACATCGTCAACCCAGAGAATCCGCCGGATCCCGTCCGGCTGCAGATCCGCCAGGATGGCTCGCTGTATTGGAACGACACACCGGTCGACGAGCTGGGCCTTCGCGCCCAGATCGCGGTGATCGCCCAGCAGTCGAACCAGCCGGAACTGCAGATCGACGCGGATGATGCGGTTCAGTACGAGGTCGTGGCACGCGTGCTTTCCGACGCTAAGGGCCAGGGCCTGACCAAGATCGGTTTCGTCAACGCGCAATAACCGATCGGTTGTCCGGTAAGACCAGAAACCCCGCCGTGAGGCGGGGTTTTTTTTCCCGCCGTGGTTGTAGGAGCGCGCCCTGCGCGCGACAGCTTTTCGCGAAAAGCATCAGGCCCTGCTGCTTTCGGCCTCAAAAGCCGTCGCGCGCAGGGCGCGCTCCTACTTCAGGATATCGAGGTACGCGCGGACCGTGTTCGACAGGCCCTGGTAGAGCGCCTCGCCGATCAATGCGTGGCCGATCGACACTTCGGCAAGGCCGGGAATCGCCGCCTTGAACGTACCGAGATTGGCGTGGCTCAGGTCGTGGCCCGCGTTCACCGCGAGACCGGCCTGCTGTGCGCGCTGAGCGGTATCTGCGAAGGCGGCCAGTTCGGCTCGCGCGTCGCCCTCGCGGAAGGCGTGGGCATAGGGGCCTGTGTACAGCTCGACGCGCTGGATGCCGATGGCTTTTGCCGCCTCGAAGCCCTCGCTGCCGGCGTCGACGAACACGCTCACGCGGCAGCCCAGCTCGCGGAACGCGGCTACCACCGGTGCCAGTTTTCCGATGTCGGTGGTGAGGTCGAAGCCGTGATCCGAGGTGATCTGTCCGTCGCCATCGGGGACCAGCGTGACCTGGGTCGGGCGCACTTCACGGGCGAGTTCGAGCAATCCCGGATAAGCCCCGCGCGCGCCGGCAAAGGGATTGCCCTCGATGTTGTATTCCACGCGGCCACGCAGCAGGCCGGCGAGCGTGCGCACGTCGTCCGGCGTCACATGGCGCATGTCGGGCCGGGGGTGCACGGTAAGCCCGCCACATCCCGCATCGATGCAGCAGTTGGCGGCCGTGGCGATATCGGGTTCGTCGCCACCGCGGGAGTTGCGCAGCACGGCGATCTTGTTGAGGTTGACGCTGAGGAGGGTCATCGACGGTCCATGAAAAAAACGCACGCCACCAAACGCAGCGTGCGTAATGACTGTCATCCCAGCATAACTCGCCACGTCCCTGTGGCGCACTCCACGGTCACACACTCACACACAAGGAATCAGACACGGCTCGCCGCGAAAAGGTTCAAAGCGGAAATGTGAAGAAGCGCAGCGTACGTTTCTCACCGCGCCACGCGACTGCGGCTATCTGCCCATCGCCGAGCGGTAACGGCCGCAGCTGCCAGTCTTGCGCATTGCCGACGTCGCCTTCAAAGGCTTCGGGCGCGGCGCCTTCCTCGTTCAGGCTGAACGAGACGCGGTGCAGTCCGTACGAGAGTCCGCCGCCGTGGGCTTTCAGCACGGCTTCTTTTGCCGTCCACAGTTTGAGGAAGCCCTGCAGTTGCCGGGATTGCGGAAGCTTCTGAAGCTGCGCCGTCTCAGTGGGCGCGAAGAACCGCTGCGACAGCTCGAGCGCGCGTGCCCGCGGCCGTACTGTTTCCACATCGACCCCGACTTCGAACCCCGCCGCACCGCGTCCGACCGCCAGCAGCGCCACGTCGCCGCTGTGCGACCAGTTGAAACCCAGCGTGTCGTGCGGCGCCGCGAAGTACGGCTTGCCGTGCGGGCCGCGTTCGACTGCGACCGCCTCGTCGGCGGCGTAGCGGCGCAAGATGCCTGCGAACGCCCGCTCACCGGCACCGCCAGCCCAGCGGCTGCGCCAGATGTGGATCTCGTCGTCCGCGAGGATGGGAAGGTCGGGCATCGGATGGCTCATCGGATCGATCCTATCCTGTAGGAGCGCGCTTTGCGCGCGACATCTTTTCGCGGAAAGCCCCAGGGCCTGTTGCTCACGGCCTCAAAGGCGTCGCGCGCAAGGCGCGCTCCTACGCGCCGTGCACAGGGAACGCCCGCCGCCCTACAATGACCGCGACGCACGGGGGGAGGGCCATTCGTGATCGCAGGCTGGCTGTTGCTGCTGGTATCGCTGCTCTACGTGGGCCTGCTGTTCGGCATTGCCTACCTGGGCGACCGCCGGCCGCTCTACCCCCGCCAGCCCAGGTTGCGGCCGCTGGTTTATAGCCTGGCCCTGGCGGTCTACTGCTCTTCGTGGACGTTCTACGGGGCGGTGGGTACGGCGGCCGTATCCGGCCTGTCCTACCTGCCGATCTACCTCGGACCGCTGCTCCTCTTCGTGCTCGGCTTCGGCCTGCTCGAACGCCTGGTGCTCGTGGCGCGCGAACGCAACATCACGTCCATCGCGGACTTCATCGCCGCGCGCTTCGGCAAGTCGCACGGGCTTGCCGCGCTGGTCGCGCTCATCGCGGTCACGGCCGTCATCCCGTATATCGCCCTGCAGTTCAAGGCGGTGGCGATGTCGTTCACCGTGCTCGGCAGCGGCGGCTCCGCCTGGTGGTTCGGTGACACCGCGCTATGGTGCGCCGGCCTCCTCGCCGTCTTCGCGATCCTGTTCGGCACCCGCACCATCGACGCCACCGAGCATCACCACGGCATGATGCTGGCCGTGGCGGTGGAGTCGCTGGTGAAGCTGCTTGCCTTCGTGGCTATCGGCGTCTACGCCTACCTGCACGGGCCCGGTGCCGTCGAAACCCTGCGCGCGCCGATCTCCCAGCTCGAGAAAGGCAGTCTGCCTCCGGGCTTCTTCGCGCAGACCCTGCTCGCCTTCTGCGCCATGTTCTGCCTGCCGCGGCAATTCCAGATCGGCGTCGTGGAATGCGAAGACCCGCGCGACCTGCATCGCGCGCGCTGGTTCTTCCCCATCTACATGGTGCTGATCTCGCTGGCGGTACTGCCCATCGTCAGCGCGGGCCTGGACCTGCCGGCAGTGAGACAGGGCCATGTGGACGCATGGGTCCTGAACCTGCCCATCGCGCTGGGCGACAGCGGCATGGCGTTGCTCGCCTTCGTCGGCGGTTTCTCCGCCGCCACGGGCATGGTGATCGTCGCGGCCGTGGCGCTTGCCACGATGATCAGCAACGACCTGGTGATGCCGGCGCTGCTGCGCATGAATCGGCTCGACCTCGAGCGCCGCGGCGATCTCTCCAACATCGTGCTGCTCGTGCGGCGCGTGGCGATCGTCGTCCTCGCCGGCCTCGCCTACATCTATTACCGGATCATCGCCGACGCGGAGAACCTCGCCGCCACCGGCCTGCTGTCGTTCGCCGCCGTGGCCCAGTTCGCCCCGGCCATCGTATCGGCGCTGTACTGGCGAGGCGCGAGCCGCGTCGGTGTGTACGTGGGCCTGCTCGCCGGTTTCGTCGTCTGGGCCTATACCCTGTTGCTGCCCGCCATGACCCGTGCCGGCTGGCTGCATCCCGCATGGATGGACGACGGTCCGTTCGGACTGGGCTGGCTCAAGCCGACCGAGCTGTTCCACCTGACGGGCTGGGAATCGGTCACGCACGGTACCTTCTGGTCGCTGCTGTTCAACGTGGGCTGCCTCGTCTTCATCTCGCTGCGCTTCCGGCCCAGCGTGGCGGAGCGCCTGCATGCCGCCCTCTTCGTCGATCCCTTCGTGCGCAGCGCCACCGGCGCCGGCGACTGGCGGGGCCGTGTCACGGTGCGCGATCTCGGCACGATTGCCGGACGCATCGTGGGCGATCGCGTCACCGTCCGCGCCTTCAACGAATACGGCCAACGGCACGGCGTGACGCTCTCCCCCACCGATGCCGCCGACCGTCCGCTGATCCAGTTCACCGAACGTCTCCTCGCCAGCGCGGTAGGCGCGGCGAGTGCGCGTCGGATCCTGATGGGTGCGTTGTCGGGTACGGGTCTCGACATCGCCGAAGCCATGGCCCTGATGGACGAGGCGTCGCAGGAACTGCGCTTCAACCGCGAACTCCTGTCCACTACGCTGGAAAACGTGTCGCAAGGCATCAGCGTGGTCGACGGCGAGATGCGCCTGGTGGCGTGGAACCGCCGTTACCTGGAGCTGTTCGGTTATCCGGACGGCATGGTTTACGTGGGTCTCCCGGTGGCCGACCTCATCCGCTGGAACGCGGAGCATGGGGAATGCGGCCCGGGTGAAGTCGACGAGCACGTGGCCAAGCGCATCCGTTACATGCGCGCCGGTTCGCCGCATGTGTTCCAGCGTGTGCGTCCGGACGGCACCGTCATCGAAATGCGCGGTCGCGCGCTGCCCGGCGGCGGATTCGTCACCACCTTTACCGATGTCACCGCGTACAAGTCGGTCGAGCAGGCGCTTATCGATGCGAACGAGACGCTGGAACAGCGTGTGGAAGATCGCACCGCTGAACTGTCCGAGGCACTGAACGCCACGGCTATCGCGCGACGCGAGGCGGAAGCGGCGAATGCTTCGAAGACACGCTTCCTCGCCGCGGCGAGTCACGATCTCCTCCAGCCGCTCAACGCGGCGCGCCTGTTCACGTCCGCGCTGCGCCAGCATCCGGGCCTGGACGGCGAAGTGGCGCAGCTGGCGGAGCGCATCGACGCATCCTTCCGCGCGGCGGAAGACCTGCTGGATGCGCTGCTGGACGTGTCCCGCCTGGACGCCGGCAGCTATCGTCCGGAGATCGCACCCTTCGCGCTGGCCGATCTGTTCGATTCCCTGCGGCAGCAATTCGCCGTCGTCGCCGAGCAGCGCGGTCTTACCCTTCGCGTCGTGCCGTCGTCCCTGGCCGTGCGATCGGATGCGCAGCTGCTGCGCCGCATCGTTGCCAACTTCCTCTCCAATGCGCTGCGCTATACCCGCTCCGGCGGCGTGTTGCTGGGTGTGCGCCGTGCCGGCGGAAACGTGCGCATCGAAGTATGGGACAGCGGCCCGGGTATCGCCGACGAGCAGCAGGCGCGCATCTTCGGCGAATTCCAGCGCCTGGAGAGGCCGTCACCCTGGGGCGAAAAGGGCCTCGGGCTCGGTCTTTCCATCTGCGATCGCCTCGCCGGCATCCTGGGCTTGCCGCTGGGACTGAGATCGCGCGTCGGCAAGGGAAGCTGTTTCAGCATCACCGTGGCACGTGCGGAGGCCGTGCCGCGCAAACGCGCCCCCGCCGTCGTTCGCCCAGGTGGCGAACAGTTGCCTTTGACCGTGCTCTGCCTGGATAACGACGAGACGATACTCGAAGGCATGTGTGCCCTGCTCGGGCGCTGGGGCGTGGATTGCCGGGTGGCGATGGATGTCGATGCGGCGCTGGAGACGCTTTCCTCGACGCATGTCGACCTGATCCTTGCGGACTACCATCTTGGCGAGGGCGTGGATGGTCTCGAAGCCTTGCAGTTCCTCGGCGAGAAGCTAACGCGGATGCCGCCGGCGGCGATGGTCACGGCGGATGGGAGCACGGAGCTGAAGCAACGCGCGCGCGCCCTGGGTTATCCACTGCTGCACAAGCCGGTGCGGCCTGCCGCGTTGCGTGCGTTGCTGGTGGCGCTCGTGAAGCGGACCGGCACCCACGCGGCCTGAGTCGCCGAAGTCGTCCCTGCGAAGGCAGGAACCCAGTGACTTGAGCGTACGAACGCCCGTGGCAACGCAGGAGACGCTGGATCCCTGCCTTCGCAGGGATGACGACATGTTGGTTCAGCCTTCCTGAGAAACGCCGGGGAACGCTTCCTTTTCCACATCCAGATGGCTCGCAGCCAGCGCCACCTGCGTGCGGTTCGACACGCCGAGTTTGCGCATGATCGCCGTCATATGCGCTTTCACCGTCGCTTCCGACACGCCGAGATCGAAGGCGATCTGCTTGTTGAGCAGCCCCTCGGCGATCATGTTCAGCACCCGGAACTGCTGCGGCGTGAGCGAAGCGACGCGTGCGGCTATATCAGCCTCATCCGCCTTCAGCTCCACAGTTCTTCCGCCCATCAACTGATGGGGTAACCAGACGTCGCCGTCGAGCACCGCGCGCACCGCTTCGACGATCTGTTCGACCGCCGCCGACTTAGGGATATAAGCCGACGCCCCATGCGCGAGCGCGCGCCGCGCGATGTGTCCTTCCTCGTGCCCCGAGACGACGATGGTGGGCAAGCCGGGATACTGCCCGCGGATGTGCGCAAGCGCTGAGTACCCACGGGCGCCCGGCATGTGCAGATCCATCAGCAGGAGATCCGCATCGGGAAGGGACTCGATGAGGGTGAACAGTGCGGGCACGCTGTCCGCCGTGTGCACCGTCGCGTCCGGCACCGCCGCCAGCACCGCGCGCTGCAGGGCGTCACGGAACAGGGGATGGTCGTCGGCGATGAGGACGTCGGACATGGGCTACTTGATCAACCGTTCTTCCACGAGGCTCTTTACCACGCCCGGATCGGCGAGAGTGGAGACGTCGCCCAGCTGATCGGGCTGGTTTTCGGCAATCTTGCGCAGGATGCGCCGCATGATCTTGCCGGAACGTGTCTTCGGCAGGCTCGGGGCCCATTGCAGGTAATCCGGCGCGGCGATCGGACCGATTTCCTTGCGCACGCCTGCAATCAGTTCCTTGGCCAGCGTCTCGCTGCCGGTCTCCCCTGCCACGAGCGTGACGAAGGCATAGATGCCCTGGCCCTTGATGTCGTGCGGGCAGCCTACGACGGCCGCCTCGGCGACCTTGGGATGCGCCACCAGCGCGCTCTCCACTTCCGCCGTGCCGATGCGATGGCCGGATACGTTGATCACGTCGTCGACGCGCCCCGTGATCCAGTAATAGCCGTCGGCATCGCGGCGCGCGCCGTCGCCGGTGAAGTAGTTGCCCGGATAGGTCTTGAAGTAGGTGTCGATGAAGCGCTGGTGGTCGCCGTAGACCGTGCGCATCTGCCCCGGCCAGGAATCGGTGATGACGAGATTGCCGCTGCACTCCCCGTCCTGCGCCTTGCCGTCGGTATCCACGATGGCGGGCTTCACGCCGAAGAACGGCAAGGTAGCCGAGCCCGGCTTGAGGTCGATGGCGCCCGGCAGCGGCGTGATCATGAAGCCGCCGGTCTCGGTCTGCCACCAGGTATCCACCACCGGGCAGCGCGCGTCGCCCACCACGCGATAATACCAGTTCCAGGCTTCCGGGTTGATCGGCTCGCCTACCGTGCCCAACACGCGAAGGCTCTTGCGCGAGGTCTTCTTCACCGGGCCGTCCCCTTCGCGCATCAGCGCGCGGATGGCGGTAGGCGCGGTGTAGAACAGGGTCACCTTGTGCTTGTCGACTACCTGCCAGAAGCGGCTGAAGTCCGGATAGTTGGGCACACCGTCGAACATCACCACCGTGGCGCCGTTGGCCAGCGGGCCGTAGACGACGTAGCTATGGCCGGTGACCCAGCCCACGTCGGCGGTGCACCAGTAGATGTCGTCTTCGCGCAGGTCGAAGGTCAGCTCGTGGGTGAGGCTGGTATAGACGAGGTAGCCGCCACTGGTATGCAGCACACCCTTCGGCTGGCCGGTGGAACCTGAGGTATAAAGCGTGAACAGCGGATCTTCCGCATTCATCGCCTCGTACTCGCAGACCTCCGACTGGCCCTCCATCAGCGTGTGGTACCAGCGGTCGCGCGGCGACTGGAACTGCACGGCGCCGCCGGTGCGGCGCACCACGATCACCGTTTCCACGCTGTTGGTGCGGGGGCGGGTGAGCGACTCGTCCACGTTCGCCTTGAGCGGGATCTTTTTGCCGCCACGGCAACCCTCGTCGGCGGTGACGATGAGCTTGGCGCCCGAATCGGCGATGCGGCTCGCCAGCGAGTCCGGCGAGAAGCCGCCGAAAACCACCGAATGCACGGCACCGATGCGCGCGCAGGCGAGCATGGCCACGGCAGCCTCCGGGATCATCGGCAGGTAGATCACCACGCGGTCGCCCTTGACGATGCCCAGGTTCTTCAGCGTGTTGGCGAACTTGCACACCTCGGTGTGCAGTTCCTTATAGGTGAGGCTGCGCGATTCGCCCGGATCGTCGCCCTCGAAGATGATGGCGGTCTTGTCGCCGCGCTGCGCCAGGTGCCGGTCCAGGCAGTTGGCGGACACATTGAGCTGGCCGTCCTCGAACCAGCGGATGTAGAGATTGTTCGGGTCGAACGAAACGTTCTTGATCTTCGTGGGCGGCACGATCCAGTCCAGCCGTTCGCTCATCTCCTTCCAGAAGGCCTCGGGCTCCTGGACGGAACGGGCGTACATACGCTGGTAGTCATCCTTGCGGACGCGCGCCGTGGCGGCGAAGGCGGGATCGACCGGGTAGAGATCGGACATGCTGGCTCCAGGGATTTTCTATGGCATGAAGTTTAGCCTCGCGGCGCAGCATTAAGCTGCGAACCCGCTACGACTTTGGTCGAGGTTCGACCTTTGGCGAATGGCAGCCCCAACGGGCGTGTCACATGCTCGGCCTGCCAATGGTTGGGGAGACCATGATGAACAGCATTCGCTCCGGTGGCCGCAAGGCCATCGCCCTCAGCGTAGCCTGTGCCCTGATGCTGCCGATGGCCGCATTGCCGGACCAGGCCCATGCCCAGTCCAGGGCGAAAAAATCCACCCGCGAGGCGGAACTCGAATCCAGGGTCAGCCAGCTCGAGCAACAGCTGGCCGAACTGAAGGCCATGATCCAGCAGCAGAGGGCCGAGACGAGCCAGGCTGCCGCCACGGCCCAGGCCGCGCAGACGCAGGCCCAGCAGACCGATGAAAAAGTAACCAAGGTCGAAAAGGTCGTGGCGACGGTGCCGGCGAAGCCGACCTTCACGTCGGCGCCCGGCGTGTCGGTGGCCCTGCATGGCTTCATCAACGCCAATGCCTTCAGCCAGAGCAAGGCCTTCACGTATGGCAATGGCGCCAACGCCGAATACCCGATCCCGGGCCAGGGCGGTCGGGTGAACGATTCGCTGAGCGGCGTGGACGTGCGCAACACCCGCTTCTGGCTCGACTTCACCGGTGCGAAATTCACCGAGAACTGGGCCGGCAGCGGCCGCATCGAGATGGACTTCTTCGGCGGCTTCAACGGTACCGGTCCGTATAGCCAGCAGCAGCCGACACCGCGCCTGCGCCAGGCGTACATGGACATCACCAATGCCGCCACCGGCACCACGTTCCGCATCGGCCAGATGTGGGACCTCATGTTCCCGCTGGAATACGTGCCGCAGTCGCTCTCGCACATCGCGTTCCCGCTGGGCTACGGCACCGGCATGATCGGCTGGCGCTATCCGGGCATCATCCTGATGCAGGACCTCAACCACGGTTCGGAAGGCGTGAAGTGGCGCTTCGACCTCGGCGTGTTCGAGGGCAGCTGGAACGGCCCGGGCCTGACCACGAATTATCTCACCGCGGGCAACGCCGGCTTCAAGCCGCAGGTGGAAGCGCGGCTTACCGCGAAGGGCTCCAACTGGCAGGTGTTCGGCGCCGCGCATTACAGCAAGCTGGACCTGCACGGCGTGGACGGCGAGACGGTGACGCCGATCGAAAGCGGCATCAAGAGCACCGCGTATGAAGTGGGCGGCATGTGGATGCCCGGCAACTTCATGGTGAAGGGCGCCGTGTACACCGGCACCGCCATTGCGCAGATCTTCGGCGACCTTTCCCAGTTCGGCGACATCAAGGACAAGGGCGGCTACCTCCAGGTGGGCTACAAGTTCACGCCGAACTGGAGCCTCTACGGCACCCTCGCCGCCAGCAAGCCGAACGAGAACGACGTGCTGCGCTGGCGCGCGGCGAACACACCCGGCCTCCTCAAGAACCGCCAGCAGGCGCTCAGCCTGCAATACACGGCCGGTGCTTACGACTTCAGCATCGAATGGCTGCACTCGAACCTCAATTCGACGACGAACAATGGCCTCGGCCGGCAGAAGACCTCGGCGAACGAATTCACCCTCAACGGCAACTATCGGTTCTGATCGGAGATCGACATGGCGACTACCGCAAGCGGCCTTCGCGCCGACGGCACCATAGGCACCAGCCATAAGCGGGTGATCTTCGCGTCCAGCCTGGGCACCGTCTTCGAGTGGTACGACTTCTATCTTTACGGTTCGCTGGCCGCGATCATCGGCAAGCAGTTCTTCACCGGCCTCAACGAAACCAGCCAGTTCATCTTCGCGCTGCTCGCCTTCGCCGCCGGCTTTTTCGTGCGGCCGTTCGGCGCGATCGTGTTCGGGCGCGTGGGCGATCTCATCGGGCGCAAGTACACCTTCCTCATCACCATCGTCATCATGGGTACCTCGACCTTCCTGGTCGGTGTGCTGCCCGGGTATTCCACGATCGGCGTGGCGGCGCCCGTGCTGCTGATCCTGTTACGCCTATTGCAAGGCCTCGCGCTGGGCGGCGAATACGGTGGCGCCGCCACTTATGTCGCGGAACACGCGCCCCAGGGTAAGCGCGGCCTGTACACCAGCTTCATTCAGATCACCGCCACATTCGGCCTGTTCCTCTCGCTGCTGGTGATCCTCGGCACGCGCATGGGCATGGGCAACGAGACGTTCGAAGCCTGGGGCTGGCGCATACCCTTCCTGATCTCCTCGGTCCTGGTCGGCATCTCGGTGTACATCCGGCTGCAGTTGCAGGAGTCGCCGGTGTTCCGCCAGATGAAGGCCGAGGGCAAGCAGTCCAAGGCACCGCTCACCGAGGCCTTCGGCCGCTGGCCGAACCTCAAGCTGGTGATCCTCGCGCTGCTCGGCGCTACCGCGGGCCAGGCCGTGATCTGGTACACCGGCCAGTTCTACGCCCTGTACTTCCTCACCCAGAGCCTGAAGATCGACGGCACCACGGCAAACCTGCTGATCGCCGCCGCGCTGCTCATCGGCACACCGTTCTTCGTGTTCTTCGGCTGGCTGTCGGACAAGATCGGGCGCAAGACCGTGGTGCTCTCGGGCTGCCTGCTCGCCGCCCTGACGATGTTCCCGATCTTCAAGGGCCTGACCCACTTCGGCAATCCGGCGGTGGAAGCCGCCGCCGCCTCGGCACCGGTGGTGGTGACCGCCGATCCGAACGCCTGCACCTTCCAGTTCGACCCGGTGGGTAAGAAGACCTTCACCAGCTCCTGCGACGTGGCCAAGAGCGTGCTGGCGAAGAAGGGCATCCCGTACTCGAACGCCGCAGCCCCGGCAGGCACGCTCGCCACGGTGAAGATCGGTGACGAGGTGATCGAATCCTTCGAAGGCACCCAGCTCGACAAGGCCACCTTCGCCGCGCGGAACAAGGAGTTCACCGCGAAGGTGGGCGCCCAGGTGAAGGCTGCCGGTTATCCCGAGAAGGCCGATCCCGCGCAGACCAACTACCCGATGCTGGTGGTGCTGCTGTCGATCCTCGTGCTTTACGTGACGATCGTCTACGGCCCCATCGCCGCATGGCTGGTGGAGATGTTCCCGACGCGCATCCGCTATACCTCGATGAGCCTGCCCTATCACATCGGCAATGGCTGGTTCGGCGGGTTTGTGCCAACCATCGGCTTCATGCTGGTGGCCTGGAAAGGCGACATCTACTATGGCCTCTGGTACCCGGTGATCGTTTCCATGATGACCTTCATCATCGGCCTGTTCTTCGTCCGCGAAACGAAGGACATCCCGCTGGAGCACTGAGCGGCTGGCCGGTAGGCAGGAGCGTCACCCACATGGGTGACGCTCGCATGGGACGGCGTTGAGCTCGTTCGCTACGCGATAGGGACGGCGCGCCCAGGCCGTTGCTCATGACCCAGGCACCGCTCGCCCAGGCGATGGCGCCGCTCGTCACGGATCAGGTGTGGAAGCGCGGCCAGGCCCTTATCTTCCGATGGCCCTTCCGTTTCGGCCCCGTGGCCAGGACACTCATGAAGACCATCGCGTCGCTCGTCCCCGCAAGCTTCCTCTGCATGGCCTGCTTCACCGCCCAGGCCACGGACTGCTCGTCGCTCCCCGCACAGGACCACTCCGAAGCGGCCGTTCTCAAACTCGATGAAGAGTGGTCGCGTGCGTACTCCACGGGTGACCAGGCCTTTCTCGAATGCCTTTATGCCACGGGGTTCGCCAGCGCGAACGTCAATGGCGTATTGCGTGGCAGGGCCGAGGACATCGCCGGCGCGCGCAAGAACATCGGCAAGTCCTGGTCGCCCGATGGGCAAAAGTTTGGGAAAACGGTGCAGCTGTTTCCACATGCAGCCGTCGTCACGATGGTCCGGAAGGATGGCGACCACAGCACCCGCATCAGCGACATCTACGAATATGATGGCCGGCGGTGGCAGGTCATGTTCACGCAGGACACGAAGTTCTAGGCCGGATGGGCCACGCTGACCGCTATTCGTCCCGGTACCGTTCGACCATGTAGTCGACGAAGGCCCGCACCTTGGGGGTCACATACCGCGTCTGCGGATAAAGGATGTGGTAGTGCTGCCTGCCCAGCGTATACCCCGGGAGTACCGGAACCAGCCGTCCACGCAGCAGGTCCGTCTGCGCGGTGCGCCGCGTGAACGCCGCGATGCCGGCACCGGCAAGCGTGGCCGCGTAAAGCGCCGTGACCGCATCCAGGGCCAGCGATCCTCGCGGCGCCACGCGGACCGTGGCACCGCTTGCCGGGGTAAGCACCCATGGTTCGGCCGCCCCGCTTCCCGAAAACGCCAGCGTCTCGTGCTGTGCCAGTTCTTCCGGTGTGCGCGGCGAGCCACGCCGATCGCGGTAAGCGGGCGCGGCGACCAGCACGATATCGGAAACGGCGAGCGCCCGGCCGACGAGGCTCGTGTCGGCCAGGGCGCCGCTGATGCGGAGCGCTGCGTCGAAGCCTTCGGCGACGAGGTCGACGAAGCGGTCGCTGCAGGACAGGTCGAGCCGGATCTCGGGATAGCGATGCTGGAACGCGGGAAGCCAGTCGGGCAGTTCGAGCGTACCGATGACGTGAGGGACGCTTACCCGCAGGCGGCCCGCTACACGCGCCTGCTCATCGGTCATCGTCTCGGTGGCGGCCTGCACCCGCTCGAGTATGTCGATACATGCCGCGTAATAGCGTTCGCCGGCGGCGGTCAACGCAAAGTGCCGTGTGGTGCGATTGAGCAACTGGACGCCGAGCGCGGCTTCCAGCTGCTTCAATTGGCGGGATACCGTGGAATGCGTGGTCTCCAGCCGCTCGGCGGCGGCGGAGAACCCGCCGGTCTCGACGATACAGCGAAAGACCCGCATCGCGAGGAACTGGTCCATGGACGGAAACTCAGGTTGGCATCGGCCGCATCAGCGCAACGGCAGATCGAGGATTTCCGATGTGGTCAGCACGTCGCCGAAGGTATCCTCGATCTCGGCGAGTGCCGAGCGATGCAGGGTTTTATCGTCGACGGATGTGCCGTCCACACGCGTGATGGGTCGTGTCGCCGACGCGTCCGATGCTACCACGACGTGGAATCCGCGCGGCACGGCGTCACGGGCTGCCCCGGCGACACAGGCGTGGGTCATCAATCCGGCGACGATGATCGTTTCGATCTTGGCATCCTTCAATCGGCGCTCCAGGTCGGTACTGGCGAACGCGCTGACGGTCCTCTTCTGCACTACCCTGTCCTGCGCCCGCGGCCTCATGTCGGGATGAAACTTCACGGTCTCGCCGTCGAGAGCGAACAACGGCGATCCCGCCGGGGCGACGTGCTGGATCGCGAACACCGGCATCTTCATGGCGTCGGCGAAGCGGACGAGGCGTCGTGCGTTCGCCAATGCCTTCTTCCCGTCGGGAATGGGCATCTTGCCGGTGAAGTATTCGTTCTGGAAATCGATGACGACCAGCGCGGTCGTTTTCGGATCGAGGCTGTCGAGCGGCGTCGCCCCGGACATGGCCCGGATGGTCGGATGCGGGTTGGCCGGCGCGGCCGCGGTGGCTGCGCCGGCAGCAGTGAGCGACGTGCCGAAGGCGGCGAGTTTGAGGAAATTCGAAAGCGACATGGTCCACTCCGTGGTCGATGAGGTGCGACAGGCAGCCTCGTGCGGGTGGAACGAGTGTCGGTGCCGCGCATGACGCATACAACACCGCGACGGCCACAAGGCCTGTGCATGTCCTGCACAGGCCTTGGCGTCTGACGGGAGCAACGTGCTCCTGCAGGAGGGCCGTTCTCTCAATCGGCCTTCGCCGCCGCCTCGATCAGCTCCGCGACTTCCTTCGGATGCGACGTCATCACGACGTGCGAAGCGCCCTTTATGACGACGGTCTTCTTCGAGTTCGCACGTTCGGCCATGAACTTCATCGATTCCGGCGGGATGTTCTTGTCCTTCGTGCCGTAGATGTGCCACGAAGGAATGTGTTTCCAGGCCGCTGCGGTTTCCGCTTCGTTGAGGGCGCCGGCGGTGATCGGCCGTTGCTCGGCGGCCATCACCTTGGCGTCCTTCGCCGGAAGGTCGCCGGCGAACTGCGCCGGGAACTTGTCCTGCTGGACGTAGAGGTCCTTGTCGCCGTTCGACAGCGGCACCGGGGTGGCGAGCGCGGGACCGAGCGTGCTGCCCGGGAATTTCCCGGACAGCGCGGCGGCCGACTCGCCAACCTCCGGCGAGAACGCCGCCACGTAAACCAGGGACTTCACGTTCTCGTGCCCTTCCGCGGCTTCGGTGATAACAGAGCCGCCGTAAGAGTGGCCGACGAGCACGACGGACGTCTTGATGCTTGCCAGGACATCGCCGATATAGGCGGCATCGGTCTTCACGCTGCGCAGCGGATTCGCGGCCGCCACGACCGTATAGCCGTCCTTCTGCAGCAGGTCGACCACGCCGTTCCAGCTGGAGGCATCCGCGAACGCGCCGTGCACGAGGACCACGGTGGGTTTGTCGGCAGCGAAGGCTCCCGGGCTGACGGCAATGGCGGCAAACAGCAGGGTACGGAGCAGCGGATGGCGCATGGGCGGATCTCCTTGAGGTGGAATAGCGAACGGCTTGGGGTCAACCCGCGAATTGGACCAGTTGGCTTGGCTGCCGCCTTGTCTGCATAAGCGCTGCTTGGGATAAAACCGGCGGCGCAGCCCGGTTTGCCGTATCGCACGCCTTGAGACGGACGAGTCGTACATTTGTACAATGTCCGAGCCAATTCCCATGATCCGCCGCCACAAGGGCCGCGGCGCCGCCTCCAACCCGGAGGGCCGCTTCGAATCCACGCGCTTCCAGGCCGAGGACGACGGCTGGTACCGCGAAGACGAGGAACACCGCCCGGCGACGGAGGTGCGCGAGGAGTTGGCCCGCAGCATCATCAGCCGCAATGACTCGCCGGACGTGAGCTTCGAACAGTCGACGAACCCGTACCGTGGATGCGAGCACGGCTGCATCTACTGCTTCGCCCGCCCGTCGCACTCCTACCTCAACCTCTCGCCCGGTCTCGACTTCGAAACGAAGCTGTTCGCCAAGACCAACCTCGAGGAGATCCTTCGCGGCGAACTGTCGAAGCGAAACTATGTGTGCAAGCCGATCAACATCGGCAGCAATACCGATCCTTACCAGCCGATCGAGAAGAAGTGGCGGCTCACGCGTGCCGCGCTCGCGCTTCTCAACGAATGCAACCATCCGTGCACGATCGTCACCAAGAACGCGCTGGTGGAGCGCGACCTCGACATCCTCGTGCCAATGGCGCAGCGCAAGCTGGTACAGGTGTTCATCTCGATCAACTCGCTGGACAACAAGCTGGCATCGAAGCTCGAGCCGCGCGCATCGGCACCCCATCGGCGGATGAAGGCGGTGGAGGCTTTGGCGAAGGCCGGGGTACCCGTCGGCGTCCTGGTCGCGCCGATCATTCCCGCACTCAACGAGCGCGACGTGGAAGCCATCATCGAACAAGCCGGCGCCGCCGGCGCGAATGCCATCGGCTATACCTGTGTGCGGCTGCCTTACGAGTTGAAGCAGCTGTTCCGGGAGTGGCTGGAACTGCATTACCCTGATCGCGCGGCGCACATCATCAGCCTCATCCAGCAGATGAATGGCGGGAAGGATTACGACTCGAACTTCGCCACGCGCATGCGAGGGCAGGGGGTGTTCGCGGACATCATCCGGAAGCGGGTGCAGGTGGCGACGCGGAAGGCGGGGTTGGATCGGGCTTGGGATACGGTGTTGGATACGTCGAAGTTTGTGGCGCCGAGGGTCCATTCGCCGCAGGGGGAGCTGTTCTAGGTGCGTCCTGCGCTGGCGTCAGGCATGAGTCTCCTCGCCAATAGCGCCTCGATACCCGGAAACCTCGCACGTACGCCCGGGAACCTCAACGGCTCGAAAGTTTCCACAAGTCGGCCGTCTTCAGTCCGGACATCGATGGTCAACGATCCTCGATGCTGTGTTGCAATGACATACCAACTTATCAGTTCAGCCAAATCCTCCGACGACGAGGCCGTCGAGTAAAGGCTGACAAAGGGCGTGCGGGATAGCGAGCGATACACGCTCATCGCGTCTGACTCCGGAAGGGGTTCCGCTCCGCGGAACGGTGTCTTCAGCGCGGGCTCGCTGGCGAAGCGCGCGACCGGGTCCACGCGCGCTGTCCATGCGCCACTCACCAATGGTGGCTCGAGATCGCGAGTCAGGCCCAAGGTCGCATCTACCACGTGGGTCGACTCGTGAAGCAGCACATAGGTCAGTGCACTGACACCTTTACCTCGAACGGTGACGATACCTCGCGCAGGGTTACGAAAGACCCTCTGCTCTTTCGTCGTCAAGAAATCGGAAAGCGACTCATGGATCAAGCTGGCCCGGAGCGTGATGTCATAGGAGTCGCTTGTACCGTTGCGAGACGTCAGGCCGGTGCCCTCACCGGGGATCCCATCCACGAAGCTAAGTGAGTTAAGGTGTTCGGAAAGCACCTGACGGTGCAGCACCGGCAGGGAAGCGATAGCCCGCTCGACATCGACCCGCTCAGTCAGGGTCAGTGTGTGTGCATGCACACTCCGCATACCCGCGTCGGCGAACTTCTGCTTTGCTTCCTCCGACGGTGCTCCCAACTTGGCGATAATGCTTTGGGGCGAATAGTTCGGAAGCCCATTCGCCATCGACCCGCTGTCGGGGATCGTGGCCACAGCCAGCCCCAGAACGAATGCCCACTTGAGCGTCGTTTGCACTTGAGTTCCTTCGGCTATACGGCCCTGCGAAAGTTACTTGAGGAGCACCGGGCCAGCATCGATCTTCACGCGGAACAACGAGTACGGCTTCTGGCGGAGATCCCTGCCCTCATGAAACTGCGCCTGCCGGTGGAGCTGGTTTGCCGTGAAGTAGAGATAGTCATCGGCCGCTACTGAGAGCGTATCAGGCCAGAGAATGCGCGGATCATGCGCGATCGTTATCCATTCCCCATCAACCTGGCGCCGGCGAACGCTGTTTCTCTCATAGTCACCTGCATACACACGCCCCTTGTCGTCCGCTTCCAGCCCGTCGGAGGCGCCTTTCTCGCCCAGGTCGACGACTGCCCTGGCGACAGCCTGATCCGACGCATGACGGTCCAGGAGAAGCGCCGTGGGCACGGCATAGAGATGCCGACTGGATAGGGGGCAGTAATACAACGTAGCGCCGTCTGCAGAAAGCGCGATGCCGTCAGAAGCGACATTGAACGGCGCCGGGGGCTTGCCCTTCTCGCGGACCGCGAGCCTCTCGCCTTCCACGACAGGGACGAACGCAGGATCCGGAGAAGTGGAAACGTCGCCGCTGAGCTTGCGCCAGCTTTCGCCGGTAGCCAGGTCTACGACGATGATCGCGCCGGGGCCGGACACGGACGAGTCCGTAATAAACGCCACGCCCGACTTTCCCTTGCGCAGGTCAAAACGCACGTCGTTGATATAGGTAGTCGGTAGCACGGTGTTGGAGGCAAGCACGATCGTCTTCACGACCTTGTTGGTGCTGAGGTCGACAGCTACCAATTTCGCTCCACCGGGAACCGGCGTCGAGAACTTGGGTGCCGCCGTATCCAGGATCCAGAGGCGGTTCACCGCATCGACCACGACGCTTTGCACACTCCCAAGGGTCTGGCCTGGACGTTTCGGATCGAAAGTGTTAATCGCCGCGTCGGGGTAGGGGACCACCTTGCCGTTGCGTATCTCGCCGACAGTAAATGGCACATCATCTCCCCAGCGCGGAAAGTTGACAAAAATGCGGCCGTCGGAGGCAACGCTGACGCCGGTCGGCATGTCGTCGTGAAACTCGAAAACCGACTCAATCTGGCCGATGGGGCGATCGGTGGCGACGTGAGTCACCGAAGGCGTCGAGCCGCTGGACGTCGAATGAGTCATAGATCCTCCGCGAACCGGCGTTTGAGCGTGAGCGGCAAGACCTGCCGCTAGACAAACAGCGATGCAGGTAGCGAGGGCGCAACCAGAGACATGCATTGAAGAACTCCTCGAGTCAGACTCGCTCCGGGGGAAAAGTTACTTCTTTACGCCATAGGGCACAGCCAGGCGTGTGAACAGGAGCTCCCAGGCGGTAATCGAGGTAAGCGGCAACGCCGCTGCTTCGGCAAAGGTGAGCCGTTTGGGCTTTCTACCGACCAGGCGCTCGTCGACCAGGTGCAGCTGGCTATTGGTCCCGGGCCGGTCCACGGCGCCGGCATAAAAGACATGATCGCCTTTCTTGAACAGAGTGACTTCCGCTCCAACCGCCTCCACCACGCCGGCGGCGTCGTAGCCGAGAACCATCACTTGTCCCTCGGGGGGTGAGCGGGTAGCGCGGCTCTTGGTGTCGACTGGATTGACCGAAACGGCATGCACGCTGACGCACAGATCGCGCGGACCAGGGGAGGGATCCGGAAGATCGACAGCGACCAGTGCATCTACCGAGGTAATGGGCCGAGGATGGAAATAGCCGATGGCTTTCATGGGGTAACCTTCGTGCATACGCGAGTGCCAGATTGGTACCTGCCGATGCCCGGGCACGTCGCTAACCGCGCCGCCCGACGAGTTCTTCGTGTCGCATGGCGGTTGAACGGCTGATATGGGTCGATGAAGCTGACATCCCGTAGCCTCTGGGGCAGAAGCGCGACAGCTGAGCTAAGGTTGCCAATCTCGGACACAATAAACATGCCAGCTGCTCTTGACCGCGCGCCTGAAGGACCGCGGTCAGCCCGGGAAATCGAAGGCGCGACATCTGTATAAGAGAGGTCGCGCTGAGACGACACGCGGCTGGCAGCGTATCACCCGCTTGACGACGACGGACATACAAGAAACTGAATGGTCGTCATGCAAGATTGTTTGGACCGGGATCCTCCACCGCATGGTGGCTGACGACACAATGGTGGTCATATGGAATGGAGCGACATTCGCGTATTTCTTGCCATCGCGCGTAACGGCACACTCGGCGCAGCCGCCAGGTCGTTGGGCCAATCCCAGCCAACCATGGGCCGACGTCTGGCGTCCCTTGAGCAAGCCGTTGGACAGAAGCTTTTCCAACGAACCAGCGATGGCTTTGTCCTGACTGAGGAGGGCAACTCGGTCGTCGTCTATGCCGAACGCCTGGAACAGGAGGCACTGGCTTTTCAACGGCAGCTCGCCGGGAAGGGCGAACTCGTTGAGGGCTTGATCCGCGTCACGGCCTCGGACTGGTTCGGGACGTATCTGCTGGCTCCGCTCATCGCTGAGTTCGGCGCGGCGAATCCGCACGTTGTTGTCGAGTTGATGACATCGTCCCGCTTTTACTCCCTGGCGCGCCGCGAGGCCGATCTGGCTTTCAGGATCCGGCCCTTCGAGGAAGTGGACGTGGTCGCGCGTCCCTTGCTCACAATGCACTATGGCGCTTACATCCGACGGGGCTCCCCCCACCCCAAGGTCGGCGATGGTACCGGCGCCACCATCATTACAATGAATACCGCCTTTGCCTCGATGCCGGACGTCAGTTGGATTCAAGAACGGCTTCCCAATGCGCGCGTGGCCTATCGCAGCAATAGCCGCGATGCACAGGCGCGCTTATGCGCAAACGGCGCAGGTGTGGCCGTCATACCCATTCCCCTCGCGGAACACTTCCCGGACCTGGAGCGGGTGGACCTGGACGATGAGCCGCCAACCCGCACGACGTGGCTCGGATATCATCGCGACCTCCGACACCTGAAACGACTCCGTGTCCTGGTCGATCTCATCACCGAGCGGCTGTCGAATCGCTGACGCTATCCGCAAGCTCGAACTCGTCCCGAAGACCACAAGACCATAGGCCGGATCGACGAAATGACTGGCGGGAACCGGCTAACGTACCTAAATGGCGAAGGAAATCATGCGGCGATCGACTCGCTCACGATCTCGTAGCGACCTTGCCTTCGGCGAAGTAAGTCCTGACCGGTTTACCAAGGCACATGGCGTAGGCATAGAGCGCCGCCGAGCCGCAAAGTATCGCCCAGACCAGCACGGCGGACGCCGCGCTTGGCGGGCGACTCTTCACTGCGATGAATACCAACAGGGCAGCAACGAGCAGCGAAAAGAGAGCAGCTACGAAGCGACCCCATGCGGGCCGTTTGAAAATCGCCAGGAAAGTCACCGCCGCCAGGACCAGTACCGCGGCCTTCAACGCATACAGGACGAGCGTGCCTCCCACCCAGCCCATGGCCAGCTTGTACAGGATGACCAGACACAGCAGCGCGGTCACCCAGATGGCCGGCGGGCGCCGCAGGTCCACGCCCATCAGCGTGATCGGCCTTGCGCTTGCCACGAAGCCTTCCGGAACAAGGCGATGGTAGGCAAAGGTCCCCCTCACGCCACTGATGAAACCGGCAAGAATGATGATCGCCAGCCACGAACCCATGTAGGCATTAGGCTGAGTGGCGAACTGGTACACCTTCTCAAGTAGGAAGAGCAGCAATCCGGCGACGGCTGCCACTCTGGACCGTCGGCGTATGCCCCAGCCGGCGAGGGCGAACAGGCCAGCGTCTATGTACCCATTGGCATCGACGCCGCCGATGGCCGTGTGCTGCACCAGGCTGATCGTAGCGACGATCGCGTTGACGGCCGCGACAGCCAGGGCGACCCAGAACCCCAGGTCCGATGCGCTGATGGCCTGGTCAAGGCTGCCGACGTCGGGCCACCAGACGTTCACCGGTTTCGGCTTCTTGCGAGCCGAAACCACGAACTCGCCCTCAGGACGCTGCGGTGCGTTCGCTCCCCTGTCCTTCATCGCTTCCGCGAATTCTTCCGGTGTCTTCAAGCACTTCCCCAAGCGTGATAAGACGTTGTCCCTTACTGCCCCCTTTAGCGGTCCGCGTTGCACGGACGCCGCGTGGCGGGAAAAGTGTCAGCAGACGGACTGGGGCGTCAAGCGGCAAGTTGTTGCGGGCCTGGCTCAGGGGCCGGCCATGCGCGCTGGACCGGTCGGACGCTTGCGCGCTGTGGAAGGCCAGACGAACAACGATGGGTTCATTCCACCTGAGCGCCGTCCCACTGCCACCCTCCGCTCAGCCGCTCCGCAACCATCTCGATGAACACCCGCGACTTGGCAGGCACGATGCGTCCCGGCGGATGCACGATGTTCACCGGTCCGTCATTCGACGCGCCCCAACCAGGTAGCAGCTCGACCAGTTCGCCGCGGCGAAGATACGGCACGATGTGCCAGTCGGGAGCGAACACGATCCCGAGGCCTGCCAGCGCGGCCTGGAGCAATACTTCCGAACTGTCGGCGACCAATGGACCCTTAGGCTCGAAGCTCAATCGCTCACCGCCTTTCGCGAGGGGCCAGCGCGGCCACGTGATGTAGCCGCTGAATCCGAGGCAGTCGTGCGCGGGTAGATGGTCGGGCTGCGTCGGAACACCGCGTCGTTCCAGGTACGCCGGCGACGCCGCCAGCATCGTGCGGTGGGTACCGATACGGCGGATGACGTAGGAGCTGTCCGCCAGTTGCCCGATACGGACGGCAAGATCGAATCCCTCGGTCACCATATCCACGTAGCGATCGGTGAACCTCGCGTCCACCCGGACTTGCGGATAGCGCCCTATGAACTCCGGCAACAGCGGCGCGATCCAGCGGTGGCCGAATGCGTGCGGCAGCGACAGGCGCAACACGCCGCGCGGTGTTCCCGCTATGTCGCTGGCTTCGAGATTCGCCGCATCCAGCTCGTCCAGGACGTTCTGCACACGGCGCAGATACTGTGCACCCGCTTCGGTCACGGCGACGGCGCGGGTGGTGCGTGCAAACAGCCTGACACCCAGGCGCTTTTCCAGGGCGTGGATGCGTCGCGAAAGCACGGAACTGTCGCGGCCAAGTTTCCTGGCGGCCCCGGCGAAGCTCCCCATCGTCGCCACGGCGACGAACGCCTTCAACTCCTCGAGGTTCGGATCGCCCGATTCCTGCGGTTCTTGCATGAGTCAAATGCCAATGCGAGAGATTGTCGGCAAATTCTACAGCGCCTACCTTTTCCGCAGGCACTTCAGGAGCATCCCCATGCCCTCTCTTTTCGACCCGTTTTCCCTGAAAGACGTCACTCTGCGGAACCGCATCGCCGTCGCACCCATGTGCCAGTACATGGCCAACGAGGGCCTCGTGAACTCATGGCACCGGGTCCACCTGGAAAGCCTGGCCAGGGGCGGAGCGGGCCTCGTCGTCGTGGAGGCTACGGCGGTGTCGCCAGAGGGTCGCATCACCCCCCGCTGCGCGGGTCTATGGACCGATGAGCAGGCCCAGGCACTCGCACCCCTGGCCGCCGCCATCAGGACCGCCGGCGCGGTACCTGGCATCCAGCTTGCGCATGCCGGGCGCAAGGCCAGCGCCAACCGGCCATGGGAGGGCGACGACCACCTCCCGGACGACGATCCGCGGTCATGGGAGACCCTGGCACCGTCCGCCATTCCGTACGGTCGACACCTTCCGAAGGTGCCTCGCGAGATGACCCTGGACGACATCGCGCGAGTGCAGGCCGATTTCGTTTCCGCCGCCCGCCGCGCGCTTGCCGCCGGCTTCGAGTGGCTGGAACTGCATTTCGCGCATGGTTACCTCGCCCAGAGTTTCTTCTCCGAACACTCTAACCAGCGCGACGATCGCTACGGCGGCAGCCTGGAAAACCGCAGCCGCTTCCTGATCGAAACCCTGGCTGCCGTGCGCGAGGTGTGGCCCGGGCACCTGCCACTGACGGTGCGCTTCGGCGTCATCGAATACGACGGCAGGGACGAGGAAACGTTGGCAGGCTCTGTTGCATTGGCGAAGGCCATGAAACGGCAAGGCATGGACATGCTCAACGTGAGCATCGGATTTTCCACGCCGGAGGCGAACATTCCCTGGGCTCCCGGACTCCTCGCACCCATTGCGGAGCGCATCCGCCGCGAAGCCGGGATTCCCGTCTCCGCGGCATGGAACATGGGCACGCCCGATGTCGCCCAGCATGCGGTGAAGTCCGGCCAGCTGGATATCGTCATGGTGGGACGATCCTTCCTCGCCGATCCTCATTGGCCCTATCGAGCAGCGCTGGCGCTGGGGAAGCCAGATGCTGCGTGGACGTTACCGGCTCCCTACGCCCACTGGCTCGAGAGGTATGACGCAGCCTGATGGCCTGGGCGACATCTCAGGCGGCCAACTCCGGTGCCGCCGGGAAATCGACCGGAACCTTCGTCACCGAGTGCAGGTAGTTGGTGATCGTCTTGTCGCCCACGGTCACGATGACATCGACCAGGTTCTCCTTCGTCCAGCCGGCGGCGAAGAAGGCTTCCAGTGTTACGTCATCGATCTTGCCCCGGTGCTCGACGACGGCCTTCGCCAGCCTTGCGAGCGCATCGAGCTTGTTGTCGAAGCTGGCGTGACCACTACGGATCTCCAGCACCTGCGCATCGGTAAAGCCGCTCATCTTGCCGATGACGGTATGCGCCGCGAGGCAGTATTCGCAACCGTTGACCTGGCTTACGACGAGGTTCACCACCTCGCGTGCCTTCCCAGTAATGCTGCTCTTCGCGTTCTGCAGGGCGAGATAACTGCCGAGCGCATGCTCGGAGTGGGCGAGGGCCGCATACAGGTTGGGAACCTTGCCGAGGCCCTTCTTCAGGTTGTCGAAAAGCGCCTGGTTAGCCGGGGAGACTTCTTCGCGGGTCGGAACATTGATGCTGGTCATGGTGACTCTCCTTCGATGGGAAGAGCGGAACGTTATTGGGCCGAGTAGCCGCCGTCGACGGCGAGGACCTGGCCGGTGAGGTAGCGGGCCTTGTCGCTGGCGAGGAACACGATGGTCTGGGCGATCTCGTCCACGGATGCGGCGCGCTTGGCAGGGATCGTCGCGAGAAATCCATCCTTCGCCGTGTCGTCGTTGCCGACGAAGCGGTCGAGCATGTCGGTGGCGACAGGGCCCGGCGCGACGGCGTTGACACGGATGCCGATGCCGGCACCTTCGAGGGCCACGGCCTTGGTCATGCCTTCCACCGCGTGCTTGCTACCGACGTAGACCGACGCACCGGCGATGCCGACGTGCCCGGCAATGGAGGAGACGCTGACGATCGCGCCGGCGCGCTGTTCCTGCATCACGCGCATTTCGTGCTTCATGGAGAGCAACGTGCCCAGCACGTTCGTGCTGAAGGTGCCCTCGTAGTTGTCCACCGTCTGCTCGGCGACCGGTCCGAGCTGGCCCTCGGTGCCCGCGTTGTTCACGGCGACATCGAGGCGCCCGAATCGGTCTACGGTCTGCTCGACCACGTTGCGCACGTCGGCTTCGTGGCGGACGTCGGCGCGGATGAATTCGGCTTCGTTGCCCATGGCGCGCAGCTCGGCGGCCAACGCGTGCCCCGCTTCCTCGCGACGGCCGCTGACGACGAGGCGCGCGCCCTCCGCGGCAAAGGCGAAGGCGGTGGCGCGACCGATGCCGGTCAAAGCGCCGGTGATCAGGACGACTTGGTTCTTCATGTGGATTTCCTCGGTGAAGATCGTGGAACCAACCTTGATTGATTCCGCCTGCACCAACTAGACCGAAAATTGGCATATCATTCAGTCCCCGCAGGATTGAAAGGTGCCGCCATGGACAAGCTGCAGGCCATGCAGACCTTCGTACGGGTCGTGGAGGCCGGCAGTTTCTCCGCCGTCGCCAAGGAATCCGGTAGCACGCAGAGCGGAGTGAGCAAGCAGGTGGCGGCCCTCGAGCGGGAACTCGGCGCGAAGCTGCTGGCGCGCACCACCCGTTCGCTGGCGCTGACCGAGGAAGGCGAGCGCTACTTCGAGCAGGCGCGCCGGCTCCTGGCCGAGATCGCGGAAGCGGAGGCGGCACTCGACTCCGGTCATCAGCAGCTAAAGGGCTGGCTGCGCGTCGCGGCGTCGGTGGGCTTCGGGCGGCTCAAGCTCATGCCTCTGGTGCAGAGCTTCCTGGCGAAACATCGCGAGGTGAAGATCGACCTCAAGCTCAGCGACGGTTTCGTCGACCTGGTGGAAGGCGGCATCGACGTGGCGGCCCGCATCGGTGATCTTGCCGACAGCAGCCTCATCGCACGTCGCGTCGGCGTGTCTACCCGGGAGGTGCTTGCCCACCGCAGCTACCTGCGTTCCTTGCCGAGGGGAGTGGAATCGCCGCGGCATCCGGACGATCTCGTCCGGCACAACTGCATCGTCTACACCGGCACACGTATGCGCAGCGCATGGCATTTCGTGGCCGGCCCCGGTGCGCCCGACCCGATCGGCACGGAGCGTCGCGTCGCTGTAACGGGCGACCTGCAGACCGACAGCAGCGAAGTGGTGCGCGCTGCTGTGCTTGCGGGCATGGGCATCTGCTACACGCCTACCTGGCTGTTCGAAGCCGAGATCGCATCCGGCGACGTCGTGCGGCTGATGCCCGACTGGTGCATACCGTCGCCCATCCACATGGTGAGCCCGCAGGAGCGTCGCCATTCGGCGAAGGTGCGGGCCTTCGTGGACCACGTCGCGGCAGCGTTCGCTACGTGCAATTGAAGGTGCGGCACGAACCAATTCGGAATCAGGCCGTCAGAAACATTCCGATTTCGTCATTGGTCATGCCACGAGCCAGCTTTCCGTCGAGGTAATTCCAGGTCACCTCGTGATGTGACGGATCGTGGGACGCGATGCAGTCCCGCGCCATGATGACCTGCATATCGCGCTGATAAGCGTCGACGACCGTCATGCGTATGCAGGCATGCGTATTGATGCCGGCGACGATGACCGCCTCGCAACCGAGTGCGCGAAGGTGTTCGTCGAGACGGGTACCAAAGAACGCGCTGTAGCGCTTCTTTATCACGTGGACGTCGTCTCTCGCGACCTGCAGTCCCTGGACAAGTGCCGCCCCCTCTGTCCCCGCGATCGTCAACTTCAGGCCCAGCCGCCTTACTTCAAGCGGGGCATCGGCCAGATCCGGAGCAAACTCTTGCCGAACCCAGATCACCGCATGCCGATTAGCCCGGGCCAATGCGGCGAGTTCATTCGTTCGGGCGACCAACCGCTCCCGTTGTGCAGCGAGTACCTCGTGCCGGAAGAAGTCCTGCTGCATGTCCACGACTAGCAGCACGGTCTTCATGCCCGGCACGCCCTTCGCGTCTCAACGCGTCGCCGAAACCGTCGGCACGCCATCCTTCAGCTCGAACCGGAACGAATAGTCGAGGCTGAAGGGCTGGTTCGTCTTCGTCTGGTTGAAGTTGCCGCGCGCGTCCTCATGGTCCTGGACGACCGTCATCGGCGTGTAGCGCCAGCGCATCGCGGCTTCGCGGACGGCGGCGAAGAAGGCACCGTGATGTTCGCCGCCCATGGTGTCGAGGTCGCGCACGTCGGTGACCTTGCCGTCGGCATCGACGATCACCTTGGCGCGGATCGTGGCCGCCAGGTTCGCCGAAACCAGTTCGGGCGGATAGACCGGGGGCGGGTTCTCGATGGGCTGCGCGCCGAACGTGTGCTGGCCCTTGCCCGGGTGGAGCCGGTCTGCGTCCTTCGCCGGGACCATGTCGTAGCTGACCTTGGCGTCCTTGGGCGGGGCGGCCGGAGGCGCCGGCGAGGCCGGGGGATTCGCGGCGCAGCCCGCCAGCAGGAGCAAGGTGGCAAGGGAGGTGAAACCGGTAAATCTGTTGCGGTCCATGGGCTTGGTCACTTGGTCGAGGCAACGGGTCGATCACCGCCGCGAGGCGGGGAGCCGCATCGCGATCGACGGTGATCCTGGTCTTCCTGCCCTGCGCGCCTTCGGCTACGACAGCCCGTTCCCACGTCTGCGTATGGACGGCACCCCTGGGGCCGGGCTCGATGATGTTCGCGCCGCCGCCGATGTTCAAGCCCTTTCGAGTGCCCTCGCCGTGCACGCGCGACGCCGGGCCGGCCGGGTCAGCCGGTCATCCGCGCCAGGCGAGGCTGCTCTTCCGCGTTCCGGCGTTCGGCCACCGCATGGAAGAAGCGCGCGGACCGTTCGATCACCGTGCGCCGCTCCTTGTCGATGGTGATCATGTGGTAGCTGTCGTCGAGCAGCAGCAGCTCGGACGGCCCACTCACGCCGCGGAGTACGAGCTCCGCGTTGCGTACGCTGGCGATGTCGTCGTCGACGGCGTGCGCGACGAGGCAGGGCGAGACCACCCGGTGCAATTGCCGGCGCACCTGCGCGGACAGCATGTAAAGCTCGGCCGCGGAATGCCAGGGGTTCCCGAGCAGGCCCGCGATGGTGCTGTCGCCGCTTTGCATGGCCTCGCTCACCTGCCTGCGCAGGCGCTCGTCGCGCAGGCCGTACGGCGGTTGTTCGATGAAGACCTGGTTGCGCCAGAGACCCAGCTTCTTGGCGAGGGGCAGGATGAAGGACAGGCGGGCGAACCAGGGGATGCTCCAGCCGTCGTAGCGGAACGTCGCGCCGTAGACGCCCACGCCGGCTACCGTGTCGGGCCGGTCGGCGGCGAGCTTGAGCGCGAGGAGCGCGCCCATGGACAGGCCGCCTACGAACAGCTGGTCCACCCTCGCCAACATCGCATTCGCGGCCTGTTCCACGCTTGCATACCAGTCGTGCCATCCGGTGGCGAGCAGATCCTCGGTATCGCCACAGTGGCCCGCCAGTTGCATGGCATGCACGGTGAACCCCGCGTGGTGCAGGCCTTTGCCGAGCATGCGCATCTCCATCGGCGTGCCGGTGAGGCCGTGGATCAGCAGGACACCGAGCCTGCCACCCTCGAGGTAGAAATCGGTCTTGCGGATCATGGGCGGAGCCTCGCACGGGTGCGTTTCAACGGGCTTTCGCAGACCATGGAGCGACCGCGTTCGCCACGCGACCAGGGATGTCGAATTCGGCCGTGGCCGTTCGACGGAGTGATAGAGGGCCGTCCTCTACCATCACAACGAGGTGAAACCATGGGTACCGTCAATCTGCACCGCGTCCTGCGCACCAGCCCCGAGCGCCTGTTCAAGGCCTTCACCGATCCCGACGCCATGGCCAAGTGGCTGCCGCCGTACGGGTTTACCTGCAAGGTCCACCAGATGGACGCGAAGGTCGGCGGGACCTTCAAGATGTCCTTCGCCAACTTCACCACGGGCAACGGCCATGCCTTCGGCGGCAAGTACCTCGAGGTGGAGCCTGGAAAGCGCCTGCGCTATACCGACGTCTTCGACGATCCCAACCTCCCCGGCGAGATGGTGACCACCGTGACGATGACCGCCGTCAGCGTCGGGACGGAGTTGAAGGTCACGCAGGAAGGCATTCCGGACGCCATCCCCACGGAAGCCTGCTACCTGGGTTGGCAGGAATCGCTGATGCAGCTGGCGACCCTGGTGGAGCCGAATATCCCGGATTGAAGCGCGCTGACCCCGGCCATGTGCCAGAAGTTGGCCGATAGCCGGGCGCAGGGGCTGGCCAATGGCACATATAGGAGCCGGGCCAAGCGGATACCTTGTCACGAGACGATGCGGACCCCGGTCCGCATCGCTCTTCCAGGACGAGGAGGTGCGCATGTTCGGCTATTACGTGGAACTGGCGCTGCGCAACATGAGGCGCAACAAGACGCTTACCGCGCTCATGGTGCTGGCGATCGCCGTGGGCATCGGCGCGAGCATGACGACACTGACGGTCATGCACCTGCTGGCGGACGATCCGCTCCCCGGTCGCAGCCAGCACCTCTACTACGCGCAGGTGGACGTCAGTCCGGAGTCCAAGGGCCGCGAGCCGTACGACGTGCTCGATTACCAGACCGCGAGCGATCTGTGGGGCTCGCATCGTGCGGACAGGCAGGCGCTCATCGTCAACAGCCCGGTCAAGCTGGAAGCACCGGAATCCAGGCTGCCGCCGTTGATGCTGCCGATGCTCTCCACGACGTCGGACTTTTTTGCCATGTTCGACGTGCCGTTTCGCTACGGCAGAGGCTGGAGCGCGGATGACGACAGCGCGCGCGCACGCGTCGCGGTGATTTCCTCGGACCTCAACCAGAAGCTGTTCGGCGGGGAGAACAGCGTGGGCCGCACGTTGCGCCTGCGGGGTAAGGACGTCCGCATCGTCGGGGTGCTGGCGTCCTGGCGGCCATCGCCGCTGTTTTACGACGTGAAGGCCGGCCGGTTTGCGAACGGCGACACGGCGGATTTCTACAGCAAGCCGGAGGACGTGATCACGCCGCTGAACACGGCGCTGGAGATCAACGACGGGAATTTCCAGCAGTTCACCTGCTGGGCCATGCCGGCGACGCCCGGGCACCTGCAGAATTCGCCATGCGTATGGGTAGCACTCTGGGTGCAGCTCGGCGACGCCACCAAGGTCGCGGCCTATCGCCGCTACCTGGACGATTACGCCGCGGAGCAGAAGGCACTCGGACGCTTCGCGGTGGCGAACAACAACCGCTTGCGCTCGTTGATGGCATGGCTCGACTTCAATGGCGTCGTTCCCAACGACGTGAAGCTCCAGACCATGCTGGCGTTTGCCTTTCTCGTCATCTGCCTGTGCAACGTGGTAGGGCTGCTGCTGGCGAAGTTCCTCCGGCGCGGCGGAGAGATCGGCCTGCGACGTGCATTGGGCGCGACGCGCAAGACGGTGTTTGCCCAGTACCTGGTCGAAGCGGGTGTCATCGGTGTCGTGGGCGGCATCGGCGGTCTCCTGCTGACCTTGCTCGGTCTCGCGCTCGTCCGCAGGCAACCCGTGCCCTATGCGGACTTCATCCACCTCGACCTCTCCATGTTCCTGGTGACCTTCGCACTCTCCGTCAGCGTGAGCCTCATCGCCGGCCTTCTGCCCGCCATGCGGGCGAGCCTCGTCGAACCCGCGCTGCAACTGAAGGTGATCTGAGATGAGCACGATGCAGATCCAGCCCATCCTCGCCGCGCTGCGCAAACACCGCATCGCCACCGTCCTCATCGCCCTGGAAATCGCCCTGGCCTGTGCCGTGATGTGCAATGCCTGCTTCCTGATCATGCAGCGCGTACAGGCGATGCACGTGGTCAGTGGGGTCGACGAGAATGCCTTGGGCACGATCAAGCTCGACGGCTTCGATCCGCAACAGGCCGCCGATCTGAACGCGCGGGTGTTGTCGGCGCTTCGCGGCGTTGCCGGCGTAAAGACGGCCACCGTCGTCAATACCACGCCCTTCAGCGAGCACGCCGGGCGTGCAGGTGTGTACCTGGACGCGGACAAGGCCCAGTTCGGGGGCGTGGTGGAGTTCTACCTTGGCAGTCCCGGCACGCCCGAGGCCTTTGGCATGCGCCTGGTTTCCGGGCGCATGCCTGCCCGGAACGAATACACGCCCGTCGAAACCTTCGTACCCAGGAATCCGCCGGTCCTGGTCACGCGCGTCCTGGCGGAGCATTTCTGGCCCGGCGAGAACCCGCTCGGCAAGACCTTCTGGAGCGGGGAGACCTTCCGTGTGATCGGGGTGCTGGATCACCTGGCCGTCCCGGAACCGGGCGGCGGCGAGGCGAAAGATCCGGACTGGTCGGTGTACGTACCGGCGCTTCCCGGCCCTCAATTCGCGGGCAGGTACCTGATCCGCGCCGCCCCGGCCGACCTGCCGGGCGTCATGCACCGCGCGAGGGAAGCCCTGCAGAAAGCCGCGCCCGAAGCGGTGATGGATCTGGCGCAGAGCCAGACCATCGGCGATCTGCGCAGCAAGTACTTCCTCAGTTCGCGGGTCATGGCGGGGCTGCTGCTCGGCGTGGTCATGGCGTTGCTGGGCACGACGGCGCTCGGCATCGTCGGCCTGGCGAGCTTCTGGGTCGCGCAGCGCCGCAAGCAGATCGGCGTGCGCCGTGCGCTCGGCGCCACGAGCGGCGACATCCTCCGTTACTTCCAGATCGAGAATTTCCTGATCGTCAGCATCGGCATCGTGCTCGGCATGGCCCTGGCTTACGGCATCAACATGGCCCTGATGAAGGTCTATGAGTTGCCGCGCCTGCCTGTCTGGTACCTGCCGGTGGGCGCCGCCGCGCTGTGGATCCTCGGCCAGCTTGCGGTGCTGGCGCCGGCACTACGTGCCGCGTCGGTGCCCCCGGTGGCCGCCATGCGCTCCGCGTAGCGGTGACCGAGGTGTCCGGGCGCACCGTCCGCGGACAGCTTGGTCCGGCCACGGGTAACGCCGCAGGATCTGGCAAGTGTCCGTGCCGTTGAGGAAAGACGCGACCACGGAAGCGCGGCACGCTTCTTGCTGAAACGCCCCCATCAACACCTTACGCATAGGGGCGAACATGCAGAAGCGGAAGCTATCGACTTGCCTGGCGGTGCTGCTGGCGATGGCCGGCGGCGTGCCGGCCACGGCCGGTGCCGAGGATCTCCTGGATATCTACCGCGAGGCGGTGGCCAACGATCCCGTGCTAGCTACGGCGGATGCGCAGCGGCTGGTCGTGGCCGAAGGCGTGCCCCAGGCACGCGCCGCGCTGCTGCCCCAACTGAATGCCGGCCTCAGCCTCCAGCAGTTCCATCCCGGCTATTCCGGCGTGATCAACGACGGCAACGGAAACGCGGAGCCCACCAACAGCGGCCATAGCCGCCAGCGCGACCTTTCCCTGACCCTCGACCAGACGGTGCTCGACCTGTCGAAGTTCGCTCGCGAGCGGCAGGCGAAGCTCACGGCCGACGCGCAGAACGCCAGATATGAAGGCGAGCTGCAGGACCTCTTCGTCCGCAGTACCACGGCATACTTCAACGTGCTCGTCGCGCAGGACCAGGTCGACGTTTTCAAGTCGTACGAAGACGCCTTCAAACAGTCATACGACCAGGCGACGACGCTGTTCGGCCAGGGGCTCGCACCGCAGGCAGACCTCACCCAGTCGCAGGCTTACTACCTGTACATCAAGTCGTCGCGCGTCGATGCGGAAACCGCGTTGAAAGATGCGCGCCGCGCACTCCAGCAGCTGACCGGCAAGGAGCCTGGAACGCTGAAGCCCCTGCGCGATGACATTCCCTTGGAAAAGCCGACGCCTAACGACGCGAACGCCTGGGTTGAACAGGCCATGCGCCAGAGCCCCGCCGTACTCGCGGCCACCCACCTCGTTCGCGCCGACGAGCACTCGATCAACGCGGCCAGGGCAGGCCACCTGCCCAGGCTCGACCTGGCGGTGAGTTACGACAAGGCGGGTTCATGGTCGAATCGCCTTCCCGGTACCGCAAGCTATGGCACGGGCACCACGACCGTGGGCCTCGTGCTGTCGGTGCCGCTGTTCAGTGGCGGCCTGACGCAGTCACAGGTGCGCCAGGCCATCCATCAGCGCGACGCCGACCAGGGCGACCTGGAATCGGTGCGCCGCCAGACCGCCCGGGACACGTACAACTATTTCAACCTCGTCGAGGCCGGTATCGGCCAGGTCACCGACTCCCGCAACGCGGTCGATGCCGCGAAGAAGGCCCTGGCATCGATGCGCGCCGGTTACGACATCGGCACGCAAAGCCTCACCAACGTCGTGGTCGCCATCCAGACACTGGCCGAAATCCGCAGCCAGTACACGGCGTTGCGCCACCAGTTGATCCTCAACAAGCTGCTGCTCAAGCGCACCGCGGGTGCTGCCACGCTGAAGGATCTGGAGGACATCAACCGGTTGCTTCAGTAAGCTGGGCGCAACGAAGCGCGGAGCGGAACATGACACGCACGACATCCGTCGTCTCTTCGGTCCTCCTCCTGTCTGCCCTGTCGTCGCCCGTGCGCGCCGCGGACGACGAAGCGCAGGTACGCGCTGCCGCTGCCAGATTCTGGCAGGCATACAACGCCTGCGACATGAAGACGATGGCCGACCTGATCACGCCGGAGGTCGAGTTCTATCACGACAAGGGCGGCCTCACGTCGTCCCGCCAAGGCTTGATCGATTCGCTGCGGAAAGGCCCTTGTGGCGATCCGAAGATGCACCTGCGCCGCGAAGCCGTCGAAGGAAGCGTCAAGTTCCACCCGATGAAAGGCGGCTACGGCATCATGTCCGGACGCCATCTCTTCTACGTCTCCCGCGACGGCCAGCCCGAGCACCTCGACGGCCAGGCGGACTTCACCACGCTGTGGAAGTACGACGAAGGCCAATGGCGGATGCACCGCGTGCTCAGCTACGACCACGGACCCGTGGCATACGTACCGCCACCAAGGAAATTCAAGCTGCCGACGGCGGCGCTAGATGCCTTCGCAGGGCATTACCGCTCGGAACACGTAGGCGACATCACCGTTGTTGTCGATGGCGATCACCTCAGACTGACGGCGGGAAGCCTCGTCGTGACGCTTTATCCCGAATCGGCGACGCGCTTTTTTGCGATGGAGCGCGACCTGCGCTTTGACTTCGAGAAGGATAAGGACGGCAGGGCTGGCGCCCTCGCCGTGCTCGAAGATGGCCGCGTCAGCGAGCGTGCCAAGCGAATTCCGTAGCGTTTTCTTCTCTTCCTTCGTCATGGCTGGCATGACGATCTTCAGATTCTGGCCGTGCAATAAGTCTTTTGTAAGACATTTGAAGATCGCGTGCTGAGCCCCGAATGCGAACCGTTTTTGTTTGTCACACAAATGCTTGCTTTTGCAGGAAACGCACACAAAGTTCGTGACACACATCACGAAAACAAAAGTTCTGCCTTAATATTTCAGCGGTGCTTAAGCTATAACTGCCAGGTGCCGAAAAAGCACGGCTTCGTCGAATCGATAAAGCAACGGACACGCTGGCAGGGGAGCGGCAGGCGCAATGGACACGTATCCACCCGGGCGGCCGTACCGGCCGAAAGCGAAGCGACTCAACAACTTGAGCCAGACGCACGCCGAGCATCGATGTCGCGGCCTGATTGCCTGCGGCATGGCGATGCTGCATCCACCGCCCACGCGCGGGGATGGCTGATCCACTGATTCTCCCTATACCGCTGTCATCTGACGTGCGCGGCTGAGGCCGCACACGCAGAGGCCGCGGCCGCTACACCCGGGAAGAACCGCTACGCGATAGCGCGGGAGCGCGGCGCAGTCTTGCGCCGTGCGACGGGCACGCATGCGCGCGCGGTCCACTCTCCGGCTGATTCCTCCCGTGCATCTCCCCACGCAACAGGAAAACGCTATGAACAAGATCTACAGCAAGGTGTGGAACCGCGCACTCAACCAGCTGGTGGTCGCATCGGAACTGGCCAGCAGCCACTCGAGCGGTACGACGGCCAGTCGGCCACCGCGTAAAAGGTTATCGCAACGCCTCGGCATCGCTGTCGTCGGGGCATCTGCGGTAATCGGAGGTCTTGCATGGACGACGCTGGCACAAGCGCAGATCAGCTGCGCAAATCCGCCCTATAACGTCTACTCCGGCTCGGCTATGTGTGCGGGCTTTATGGCCTTGGCCGATACCGGCGGCGCGACCGCGATCGGGTATGCAGCTCACAGCGCTGCGTTGAACGCCGTCAGTGTTGGTTTCCAGGCCTATGCACCGGGTGTCAACTCGATCTATATGGGGCCGCGTACAGCTCCCGGCACTGGCGCATTCGGCGAATCATCAATCAGTATCGGAACCGATGTTACCTCGAGCGGTAGGGGCGCCATCGCTATGGGCGTGGGAAGCAGCGCTTCGGGCGAGACCGCTCTTGCCATTGGCTTGAAGTCAGCAGTCGACGCGGCTTCGGCTAACAGTGTGGTATTAGGCAGCTCGTCCAAGGCTGTTGGTGCACAGAATTCGGTCGCGATCGGCACCTCGGCTCAGGTAAATAGCGGTCAAGGCACGGCGATCGGCGGATTTACCAATGCCACGGGTGAAGCAGCATTGGCAGCGGGGCTGTCCTCCCAGAGCTTGGCCACCCATGCGACGGCCATGGGTTGGCAGGCCTATGCAACGGCGCTCAATGCGGTCTATCTGGGCGCCCGCACGGCAGGTACGGGAGCAGCAGCCGAGTCGGCCATCGCTATCGGCACCGATGTGAGTTCGTCCGGCGTGCGCGCCATCGGCATCGGCCTACAAGCGAATGTTTCGCAAGAAAGTGCGATCGCGATCGGCACCATGACGACATCCAGCGCCCTGTACGCCATCGCCCTGGGGAACCAAGCACAGGCGACGGGGCAGTATTCCGTCGCCGTCAGTGACGGTGCGCACGCGTTCGGCAGCGGCTCCGTCGCACTCGGCGGTGGCGCTATTTCCACGAACATCAACACGGTAGCGCTAGGTGTTCAATCCAACGCTGTTGGCGCTGGCGCGTCGGCGCTCGGCACGTTCGCACAGGCCACCGGGGGCAACTCGACCGCGCTGGGTGTGAGCAGTACGGCGTCGGGTAACACGTCATTGGCGGGCGGCTGGTCGTCGAAAGCCACCCAAGTCAGTGCAATCGCATTCGGTAATTCGAGTACCGCTTCCGGCGCGAGTTCGATCGCCATGGGCACGACGGCGACGGCCGATGCGGCGGAAGCCGTTGCGATTGGGGCAGCTTCCCATGCGGGTGGCGGCAAAGCCGTGGCCATAGGCTCGGGGAACAGCGCTTTTGGCAATGGTGCCGTGGCCATCGGCGATCCGAGCTACGCCAGCGGTACCGGCGCCTTCACCGGCGGTGCGAACAACATCGCCAACAGCGACGGCACGGCTAGTGCTACAGCCACGAACATGGCGAATGGCGCGGTGGCGATCGGTAACGCCAACAAGGCCATCGGCCAAGGCAGTGTCGCCCTGGGCAACGGCTCCACTGCCGGCGCCGCCGGCATGGCAGGCAATGTCGCCATCGGCGATGGCGCCACCGCTGCGACCAAAGCGGGTGACGTCGCCATTGGCTCGGGTAGCACTACATCCGCGACGACGCCTGTGGCCGGCACGACGATTGGCGGCACGCCCTATGTTTTCGCCGGCGCGACGCCCAGCAGTGCCTTCTCCGTGGGAGCCGCAGGCGCGGAAAGGCAGGTCCAGAATGTCGCTGCGGGCCGGATCGACGGATCGTCGACAGACGCCATCAACGGGTCGCAGTTGTTTGCCACCAACCAGGCCGTCAACGGGTTGAACACGAGCGTCACCAACCTCGGCAACACGGTGACGAACCTCGGCAACACGATCGCCACGACGATCGGCGGCGGTACGACGTACGATCCGAGCACCGGCAACATCAACACCAGCATCACCTACGGTGGCAATACGTACGGCTCGCTGCAGCAGATTTTCAACCAGATCAACGGCGACGTCGCTACCGCAGCCGTGCATTATTTCAGCGTCAACGACAACGGCACGCAGGGCGCCAACTACGCCAACGACGGTGCAACCGGCATCAATGCGCTGGCCGCCGGCGTGGGGGCCACGGCGACCGCGGACAATGCGACGTCACTCGGCCAGGGCACGAGCGCGTCGATCGTGGGCAGCGTGGCGCTCGGCGCCGGCGCGGTGGCCGATCGGGCCATTGCGCCGACGTCGGGCACGATCACCGTGGGGACCAACACCATCCCGTACAACACCACCGACAAGACCCTGCTCGGCAGTGTCTCGCTGGGCGATGCCAACAACTACCGCCAGGTCACGAATGTGGCGGACGGCACGGAAGACCAGGACGCGGTGACGCTGCGCCAGTTGAAGGGGGCGATGAGCTCCTTCTCGGTGACGCCGATCAAGTACTTCCACGCCAACTCCATCGCCAGCGATTCGGCCGCGGTCGGTGCCGAATCGGTGGCCATCGGTCCGCTGACCACGGTGAATGGCGACAACGGCATCGGCATGGGTAATGGGGCGATCGTGCAGCAGACGGCGCCAGGCGGCATCGCCATCGGCCAGAACACCGCCGTGGCACTGGCCGACGGCGTCGCGCTAGGCACCAACGCCTCGTCCGGCGCCATCCAGTCCATGGCCCTGGGTGCGGGCTCGACGGCCGACTTCGTCGGCAGCGTGGCGCTGGGTTCGGGTTCGGTCACGGCCGATAGGGTGGCCACCACCGGTACGACCATCAACGGCACCGCCTACACCTTCGCCGGTACGACGCCGGGTTCGACGGTGAGCGTCGGCGCGCCCGGCGCGGAGCGCACGATCACCAACGTGGCGGCCGGGCGGATCAGCGGTAGCAGCACGGACGCCATCAACGGTTCTCAGCTGTTCGCCACCAACCAGGCCATCGGCACGGTGGGCACCAGCGTCACCAACCTCGGCAACGTCGTGACGACCCTGGGCGACTCCATCGCCAATAGCTACGGCGGCGGCACCACCTACGACCCGGTGACGGGCACGGTGAACACCAGCATCACCTACGGTGGCAACACCTACAACTCGCTGCAGCAGGTGTTCGACCAGGTCAACACCGGCGGCATCAAGTACTTCCACGCCAACTCCAACCTCGCCGATTCCCTGCCCAACGGGTTGAACAGCGTGGCCATCGGTCCGGTCTCCACCGCCAATACCGAGAACGCGGTATCGATCGGCAACGGCGCCACGGCCGGCGCCAACGTAGGCGACGTGGCACTGGGTGCGGGCTCGACGACGGCCCCGGTGGTGCAGACCGGTGGGACCACCATCGCCGGTACGACCTATACCTATGCCGGAGGCACGCCCACCAGCACGGTGAGCGTCGGTGCGCCGGGTGCGGAGCGGACCGTCACCAACGTGGCCGCCGGCCGCGTCGACGGTGGCAGCACGGACGCGGTCAACGGCTCGCAGCTGTTCGCCACGAACCAGGCCATCGAATCGCTCAACACCACGGTGATCAACACCGCGACGCATTACTACAGCGTCAACGACAACGGCGTCACCGGCGGCAACTTCGCCAACGACGGCGCCAGCGGCCTTAACTCGATCGCCTCGGGCGTGGGCTCGACCGCGACCGCGGACAACGCCACGGCATTGGGCCAAGGCACCGGCGTGTCGATCGCGGGTGGCGTGGCGCTCGGTTCCGGCTCGGTGTCCGACCGCGCGATCGCACCGGCCTCGGGCACGATCACGGTGGGCACCAACACCATTCCGTACAACACCACCGACCGCGCCCTGGTCGGCGCGGTCTCGGTCGGCAACGCGGTCGACTTCCGCCAGGTCACCAACGTGGCCGACGGCACGGAAGACCAGGACGCGGTGACGCTGCGCCAGTTGAAGGGGGCGATGAGCTCCTTCTCGGTGACGCCGATCAAATACTTCCATGCCAATTCCACCGCCAGCGATTCGGCGGCCATCGGCGCGGAATCGGTGGCCGTCGGTCCGCAGACCACGGTGAACGGCGACAACGGCATCGGCATGGGCAACCACGCGATCGTGCAGCAGACGGCGCCGGGTGGCATCGCGGTGGGCCAGAACACCACGGTGAACCTCGCCGATGGCGTGGCCCTGGGCACCGGCGCCACGGCGAACGCGATCCAGGGCATGGCGCTGGGCGCGGGTTCCGAAGCCGACTACGTCGGCAGCGTCGCCCTGGGCTCCGGCTCGAAGACGGATGCGGCGGTGGGTACGGCCAGCGCCACGCTCGCCGGCACCACCTACGCCTTCGCCGGCACCACGCCGGGCTCCACGGTGAGCGTGGGCGCCGCGGGTGCCGAGCGCACCATCACCAACCTCGCCGCCGGACGCATCAGCGCACTCAGCACGGACGCGATCAACGGCTCCCAGCTGTTCGCCACCAATGCGTCGATCGACGCCCTGTACTCGCAGCTGACCAACCTCAGCAACACGGTCAACAACCTGCCGGCGGGCGGCGGCACCACGATCAACAACACCTTCCAGACCAGCCCCGACAACACCTCCACCGCCACGACGGGTGGGAACAACTCCACCGCCGCAGGCGCAGGCTCGTCGGCCACGGGCGACAGCAGCACCGCCGTCGGTGCCGGCTCGACCGCCAGCGGCGACAACAGCGTCGCAATCGGTGCGGGCTCCGTGGCCAACGGCAACAACACCGTGTCGGTGGGCTCGGCCGGGCATGAGCGTACCGTCACCAATGTGGCGGCCGGTGTGAATCCCACCGACGCGGTGAACGTCGGCCAGCTGGACCAGGCCATCGAAAGCGCGAAGAACTGGTCGAAGGATTACGTCGACCAGCGCTTCCAGACCGTGGACCGCGACCTCAACCGCATCGGCAATCGCGCCAATGCGGGCATCGCTTCGGCGATGGCGATGGCCAGTCTGCCGCAGGCGTACCAGCCGAACCAGAATGCGGCAGCCGTCTCGCTCGGCAGCTACCACGGTGAAACCGGCATCGCCGTCGGCATGTCCACCATCACCGAGAGCGGACGCTACGTGTTCAAACTCAACGCCACGACGAACTCCCGCGGCGACGCGGGTGCGGGCGTCGGCGCGGCCGTGGTGTGGTGAGGAGCGAACCCATGAAAGCCATCAAAGGAAACTATCCCATGCGCGCATCGCTCAAGACCCTCGCCCTGGCTTCGCTCGTCGTGACGCTGGCCGGTTGCGGAAGCTACAGCCGCGACATCGCGAAGGACGGCCGCTCCGCAGGCACACTCCTGTGGCCGGCACTCAGCGAAGTGACGCCGATGCACAAGGGCGGCACCTTCCCGAACCTTGCCAACCTGCGCCAGATGAAACCCGGCCTCGAGAAGCAGCAGGTCTCCGACCTCATCGGCTACCCGCACTTCAGCGAAGGCGTGTGGGGCGTGCACGAGTGGAACTACGTGTTCAATTTCCGCACGCCGGGTACCGACGAGGTGACGGTATGCCAGTACAAGGTGCTGTTCGACGACGACAAGCGGGCACAAAGCTTCTACTGGAAGCCCGAAGCCTGCGCGAAGTTCCTGGACGAGCCGAAACCGCCGGCCGCGCCCGCGGTCGCCGAGCAGATGCCCGATCGGATTACATTATCGGCCGATGCGCTGTTCGCCTTCGACAAGGCCGAACTGACTCCGGAAGGCAAGGCGGCGGTCACCGGCCTGGGCGCGAAGCTGCGAGCCCACATGGACCAGATCCAGAGCATCCGCGTCACAGGCTATACCGATCGCCTCGGCACTCATGCGTATAACCAGCCGTTGTCCGAACGCCGGGCACGCACGGTCATGGATGCCCTGGTGGCCGACGGTGTGCCGCGTACGAAGATACTTGCCGAAGGGCTGGGCGAGAAGGATCCGGTGAAGGATTGTCCGGACGGTGCGCGCGAAGCGTTGGTCGCATGCCTTGCACCGAACCGTCGCGTGGAAGTGCGCGTCGACCAATGATCCACGAAGCGCTCCTGCCCTTCGGGTAGGAGCGCTTGTGCAAGAGCGTCGGCGACGGGTTATTGCACTTTCATAGTGCTATCGACGGGACCGAGCCCGACCGTCGAGCCTGTTACCTCCACTCCATTTTCGATACGAACCGTAACCGGCGGATGTCCCGCACAAGTCAGGATACCGAAAAGGGTGAGCGGTATCAGTCTCATCTTACCGGCCCCCGTGGCGAGATTCCCGTCGAACGCGATCCGATTGAGTGTCAGACTGCCGGTGAACGTACCCGCAGTGAGAAAGCCACATGGCCCATCGCCCAAAGCTATATCGATGGAATCCTTGTGGAAGCTTTGAAAGGTAGCTACTACGGGGACTTCAATACGTTCCCCGGCAAAGTACAGTCCGGTTACCGTCGTATCGCTGCTGCAACCCCGCGCGTCAGTACCGTAGTCATGGCACTCGCCGACCTGGTCCAGGGTATCGTACCTGACGATTCCTCCGAGCAGGCTCACGTTGGTCGACTCGGCAAAACCCTGGCCTTCCGTGACGCTCGCGATAGCTTGGTTAGTCGAGCCTCCGAAGTTGTAAATCTCGATACCTCCAAAAAGGGGGCCCAAAAGCCCTCCGCATTCGGATGCCTGCAGTCTGGGATTAACCTTCGTCTGCTCTCCAGGGGTGAATGCTGTTGCCACGCCGACTTCGCCAAGCTCCGGAATCGTACCAACAGGCGTTAACCCACAACGCAAAAATATTCTCCCCGTAGGCACATCTGTCCTCGTGATCTGAGCAAACGCCAATGAGGAAAACCCTGCGCCGAGAAAAGCAAGAACCAAGGCAACAGAGAAAGCAAAAACACGTCGCATTGGCGACCGGTTCTGTTTATGCATGACCCACCTCCTCCCGCCGGTCGTTGTTACCGGCTCAAATCGAAGTCCCATGCTCGGATGGAAACGAGCGTAATCTTTTGCGCCAGATCGAAATGCGCTCAATCGGAATTGCGCAATGCATCTCCGGCAACGAGCGCGCCTCCCACAAACCAAGCACTGCGACGTTTTAGCGCGTTGGAGTGGTCGGACTGGAACCCGCCGCGCAAGCCTTTTGAGACGTTAATTAGGGCAGCTTTCCGGCCGTGGAGGTGACTGCGCTAATGATCGCGATACTAATGCCAGCGGAAATCAGGCCGTATTCGACGCTGGTTACATCCTTGATATCCACATCAACCATGGCCAAGCCCGTCCCCAAGCACGCTAACCTGCCCTTCAATGCAATCGGGACGAAACTGACGGCGTGGTCGCCGGATGAGTTCACGGCGTCATTGAGAGTCAAGTTACCAGTGAAAAGAGCCACACCAAGGGCGCCGCAGCTGGGCGCGGGTATATAGGCGCCCGCGGTGGTGAAAACGGTGGGCTCGTTGAACGTTCCAGTAATGGGCTGCCCAGCGAACGTGAGCCCTTCTATGGATGTGTTTCCGGTGCATTCAATGGCATCCGTTTCGTTACACGTATCGTCTTCAAGCTTCGAGGAGTAAGTGACCAGGCCGCCAAGAAGGCTGACCAGCTTCGAGTTGCTGATGGCCTCAGCCGAGTCGGCGACTGTCGTGTACGTCGCGATGGCCTCGTCATGGACGTCACCGATGCTGTAGATCTGAATGCCGCTTGGGTGGAGTAACCCGGGACAGGCGTAAAGCGTCTGGCCATGGGCATCCATGACGCTGTCTCCCGACGTGGCGACCGACGCCTCATCGACGTTTCCGAGGGATGTAGCAGGACCGCCATTGCAGGAGAACGAGCCTCGGATGGCATACGCATGGGGACTGAAAGGCACGTCGCCCACGGCGGCCGATGCGGGTGACGCTAAGACCGCGGCGATGCTCGCGGCGACATACGACAGGACAGCAGCGCGACTGAACATGATGCATCTCCCATGGTGCCGGCCACAGGGCAGCCGGATACCCGAGCGTGGCCGACGGCCGCGCTCTTCATGTCTTGGAGTGCCCCTGCGCACGGCTCGAAGCGAGGCATGCCTTCGAATCAGGGAGCGAGCGTAGTCGTTATCGCCTTTCCGCGCTGCACCGATTCGGAGCGGTGCTATGCATGTTCGGCATGCAGGCGAGCGATCAGGTGGCGAGCCGGGTTCTCTGACGATGGGCGGTTTGCTTCGCCCGGTTGCCGCAGGCGGCCATGCTGCACCAGCGGCGCACGTGGCCGCGCGTGTGGTCGGCGAAGAGCAGGGTGCATGTCGGGCCTTCGCAGGCCTTTATGTGCGTGAAGTCCTCTTCGGCGACGAGTCTCGCCATCGCCTCGCCGATCGGCTGCAACAACGACTCCGGCGAACTCCAGCGGCGTGTGCGCACGAACCTTAGACCGCCTGCGTCGTTATCGGCCACTACCTGCGTGTAACCCTCGTCGCGCGCGAGCAGCAGGTTCAGGCGTTCCAGTTCCTTCAGGTCAGCCGCTTCCAGCGCGCGGCCCTTCTTCTCGCGCACGAAGGCCCGGAACCACTCGCGCAAGCTGCGCGCCTGGTCGGCGAGCCGATCGAGTTCGCCGGGCATGGCGCGCTGGCGCACCTCGGCCAGCACGTCCACGGGAACCATGCCTGTCTGCTCAAGCCACGCGAGCAGGCCATCGCCGTCATCGATCCAGTCGACCGCGACGTCCACTGGGGTCGCGACCGAATTCAGAAAGTCGAGACCGGGGGCGTCGGCGATGAGGAGTGCAGGCTGGGGCTGGGACATGGGCACCTCGATATGGTGGCGGAAAAGTAACCGTCTAGAAGCATCTTGACAAGTTACATTGATGCTCATAACCTCCTTATCAACATTAAGATGGTTACCTCGGATATGAAGGTCAGGAGGTGATCGCCAAGTTCCGACTGTCCATCCATGAAGCTGCCCGGAGAGGATCCATGAAAGCAACCGATCTGACCGTCATCCTCGCGCCCGGCGCATGGGCCGACGGCTCCAGTTGGTCCAAGGTCATCCAAAGGCTGATGCAGCGAGGCATCAAGGCGGTTACGCCCCCCCTCCCGTTGATCAGCCTGTCTGAAGATGTGGCGGCGCTCGAACGGACCGTGGAGCGCGTGGAGGGCCCCGTACTCCTGGTCGGCCATGCCTATGCCGGCGCGGTGGTCGGTTCGGTTCGCAGTCCGGACGTGAAGGGACTCGTTTACGTCGCGGCCCTGGCGCCCGACGAAGGAGAAACCGTCGCCGACGTGTTCTATCGCGGCGAACCGCATCCCCAGGCGCCGCACCTCTCGCCGGATGCCCATGGCCTCATCTGGCTGCCGCAGAGCGCCTTCGGGCATGCGTTCGCGCCCAATGCCTCCCGCGACGAACAGGCCGTGCTGGCCGCCGTGCAGCGTCCCATTTCTCCGGCCTGCATCACCGTTCCCGTTGCCCGCCCGCTCTGGAAGGACGTGCCCAGCTGGTACCTCGTCGCCGGGCAGGACCGCATGATCGTGGAAGCCACGCAGCGCTTCATGGCGGAACGCATGAAAGCGACGGTCGTCGCTCATCCCGTCGATCACACACCCAGTGTCACGGCACCCGACGCGGTGGTGGATGTGATCCTTCAAGCCATGCATGGCGTGGCGGGCTGAGCATGTAATGCGGGCCGGAATCGGGAGTCGCGCCATGACAACCCCACGCAGGGTCAGCGCCGATCGGGTCGGCGCATTCTCCGACGCGGTCATCGCCGTGATCATCACCATCATGGTGCTCGAACTGAAGGCGCCCGAAGGCAACACGTTCGCCGAGCTCTTCCGGATCTGGCCGACGGCCCTGGCTTACCTCGTGAGCTTCCTGTTCATCGCGATCATCTGGGCAAACCACCACCACTTGCTTCGGCTGGTGACGCATGTGACGGACCGCCTTATCTGGGTGAATTTCGCCCATTTGTTCGCGATATCGCTGGTGCCGTTCGCGACGTCGTGGATCGCCAACGCACGCGCGGCCTCGGCACCGGTGACGGTCTATGCGGCCATCTTCTTCTGCGTGGATTTCATCTACCGCATTTTCGAGAAGGAAGTCTTCGCCCAGGCCGACGATACGCAGATATCCCCGCGCTCGCGGCGCATGGCGCGGAAGCGCTCGCTGGGCACCCTGCTGATGTTCGCGGCGGCGGCGCTGGTCGCCCTATTCGTGCCGTGGCTGGGACTCGTGCTGATCTTCAGCGCCCTGGCGATGTACCTGCGACCTGAGATCCCGGACGACCTCCTGGACTCCACCCATTCGAACTGAACCTCACCAGGTATCGAGGAGAACCTGATCATGACCGCCATCACTTACCGTAGCGCCGACGTCGACGGCTTCAACGTGTTCTATCGCGAGGCCGGTCCGGTGCATGCGCCGAAGCTGCTCCTGCTGCACGGCTTTCCATCGTCCAGCCACATGTTCCGCGACCTGATCCCGCTGCTCGCCGACCGCTTCCATATCGTCGCGCCCGATCTTCCCGGCTTCGGCCTGTCCGACATGCCGTCTCGGGACAGCTTCACGTACACGTTCGATCACGTGGCCGACGTGATAGACCGATTCACCGAAGTCGTCGGTTTCGACAGGTTCGCCGTCTACGTCTTCGATTACGGCGCGCCGACCGGCTTCCGCCTCGCCGCCCGTCATCCCGAGCGCATCGCGGCCATCATTTCGCAGAATGGCAATGCCTACGAGGAAGGCCTGAGCGAGGGTTGGAATCCGATCAGGGCCTATTGGCAGAACCCGTCGCCGGAGAACCGCGAGGTGCTCCGCGACATGCTCAAGCCCGAGACCACGCGTTGGCAGTACATCCATGGAGCCGACGAATCGAAGGTGAGCCCCGATGGCATCGCCCTCGACAACTACTACCTTGCCCGGCCGGGCGCCGATGAGATCCAGCTGGACCTGTTCGGCGACTATAAAAGCAACGTGGCGATGTATCCCGCCTTCCAGGCGTACTTCCGCCAGCACAAGCCACGCTTCCTCGCTGTCTGGGGCAAGAACGATCCCTTCTTCCTGCCTCCGGGTGCGGAAGCCTTCAAGCGCGACATCCCGGATGCCGAAGTGCACTTCTTTGACACCGGCCACTTCGCCCTCGAAACCCATGCGAGCGAGATCGCCGGGGTTATCCGCGACTTCCTCTCGCGTTAAAACCACCGGTCAGGATTCCAGTCATGTCCAGCAGAGTCGCCATCGTTACCGGTGCCAGCCAAGGCATCGGCCAGGCCACCGCCATCCGTCTTGCCAGGGACCATGAGGCTGTGGTCCTCGTGGCACGCAATCGGGCGAAGCTCGAAGAGACCGCGCGAAGCGTGAGGGAGGCCGGTGCTGAACCGATGGTGGTGGACGTCGATCTCTCGGTCCCGGCGTCGGCGAACGAGGTGGTCGCGAAGACGCTGGCCACGTTCGGCCGGATCGACACCCTGGTCAACATCGCGGGCGCCGTACCGCAGATCGACATCCTCGAGATGACCGACGCGCAGTGGGACGCGGGTATGGCGCTCAAGCTGCACGGTGCACGCCGGCTGACCGTGGAAGCGTGGCCGGCCCTGATGGATGCCAGGGGTTCCGTGGTGTTCATAGCGGGCAATTCGGCGAACGCGCCGAAGGCGGCCTATGCTGCCGTGGCCACGATCAATGCTGCGGTCGTCGCGCTGGCGAAGGCGCTCTCCGATCGCGGTATCGTGGACGGCGTGCAGGTTAACAGCGTCTCGCCGGGCGCAGTGATGACGGGCCGCCGCCGTTCCTACCTGGAACACTGGGCGCCTCTGCATGGCATGACGGTGGAAGAAGCTACGGAGAAGTTTCCGGAGGAAGCCGGCATCACGCGCTATGGCGCGCCGGAAGATATTGCGGAACTGATGGCCTTCGTGGTGTCTCCCGCAGCCCGGTGGATGACGGGTTCAGCGCTGCGCATGGACGGCGGCGAGATCAAGGCCCCCTAGCGGTCGAGAGAATCTCGCGCCATCGTCACGGGATCTTCGCGCCGCGGTGGCGGCCTCAACGGCGATGGTCTACCCTCAAAGGGCTTCTGCCCGCCTGTCCAGGCTAACTCCCCAACAGCGCTGAGGACCCCTATCATGGAACCGTCGGACGATTGGAAATTCACCCGCCGCGATGTCCTGAAGATGGGCGCGGTATCCGTGTCGGCCCTTGCCGTGCCGGGCTTCGTGGCCGCCCAGGTCAGGAACGATGCTGGCACCCGGCCCGTGACCGCGAAGGTGGCCTTCGAGGTCAACGGCAAGGCGCAGGAACTTGATGTCGACACGCGCACGACGCTGCTCGATGCGCTGCGCGAGCATCTTCACCTCACCGGCACGAAGAAAGGCTGTGACCACGGCCAGTGCGGTGCCTGCACCGTGATCGTCGACGGCCGCCGGATCAACAGCTGCCTCACCCTGGCGGTGATGCACCCCGGCGCGAAGGTGACGACGATCGAAGGCCTGGGCACGCCCGACAAGCTGCACCCGATGCAGGCGGCCTTCGTGAAGCATGACGGCTACCAGTGCGGCTACTGCACGCCCGGCCAGATCTGTTCGGCCGTGGCGGTGCTCGACGAGATCAGGAACGACATTCCGAGCCACGTCACTGGCGACCTGACCGCGAAGGCGCAGTTCAGCCGCATGGAAGTCCGCGAACGGATGAGCGGCAACATCTGCCGTTGCGGCGCCTACTCGAACATCCACGACGCGATTACGGAAGTGGCGGGAGGCGCAGCATGAAGCCCTTCACCTACGAACGTGCCGAGTCGCCGAAGGCAGCCGCCGCCGCCGCCGCCCGCGTGCCCAACGCGAGGTTCATCGCCGGCGGGACCAACCTTCTCGACCTCATGAAGCTCGAGATCGAGCAGCCGGCGCACCTGATCGACGTCAACGGACTGGACCTGGACAAGATCGAGTCCACCGACGATGGCGGCCTGCGCATCGGCGCGCTGGTCCGCAACACCGACCTCGCCGCCGACGCGCGCATCCGCCGGGACTATCCCCTGCTTTCGCGCGCGATGCTCGCCGGCGCTTCCGGCCAGCTGCGCAACAAGGCGACGACGGCCGGCAACCTGCTGCAGCGTACCCGCTGCCCGTATTTTTACGACACCAATCAGCCGTGCAACAAGCGCCTGCCCGGCAGCGGTTGCGCGGCGATCGGCGGTTTCAGCCGCCAGCACGCGATCGTCGGTGTCAGCAAGTCATGCATCGCCGTGCATCCCAGCGACATGGCCGTGGCCATGCGCGCCCTGGACGCCACGGTGGAAACGGTAAAGCCCGATGGCAGCACGCGGCGCATCCCGATCGCGGAATTCCACACGCTGCCGGGTAACACGCCACACATCGAACACGTGCTGACGAAAGGCGAGCTGATCACCGCCGTGACCCTGCCGAAGCCGGTGGGTGGAGCGCAGCTTTACCACAAGGTGCGCGACCGATCCTCGTATGCCTTCGCCCTGGTCTCGGTGGCCCTCATCGTGCAACCGGACGGTAGCGGCCGCGTGGCGCTCGGCGGCGTCGCGCACAAACCATGGCGCGTGGACGCGGCTGACGCCGAACTGCCCAAGGGCGCCAAGGCCGTGAGCAAACGACTGCTCGCCGGCGCCAAAACGACCGAAGGCAACGCTTTCAAGATCGTGCTTGTCGAGCGAACCCTCGCCGGCACGCTGGCCGAAGCGAAGGAGCGGAAGGCATGAAATTCGATACGCCTGCCACCACCAATCCCATCGACCGGCTGAAGGTCGTCGGCAAGCCCGTCGACCGCATCGACGGCCCGCTGAAAACCACCGGCACCGCGCATTACGCGTACGAGCGCCACGACGTGGCGCCGAACCATGCGTACGGCTACATCGTCGGTTCGTCCATTTCGAAGGGCCGCATCGTTTCCATCGACACCTCGCGGGCGAAGCGCGCGCCTGGCGTCATCGCCATCGTGACGGCGCAGAATGCCGGCAAGCTGGGGAAGGGCAAGTTCAACACGGCCCATCTTCTGGGCGGCCCGGACATCGAGCACTACCACCAGGCGGTGGCCGTGGTGGTGGCGGAGACCTTCGAGCAGGCACGGGCCGCCGCACAACTCGTGCGCGTCGACTATGCGCGCACGAAGGGCAACTTCGACCTGGCCGGGTCGAAGGACGCGGCGCAGAAGCCGAAAGGCGGCAAGCCAGATACCGCGGTGGGTAACTTCGATGCGGCTTTCGCCAATGCGGCCGTGAAGCTGGACGCGACCTATACGACGCCCGACCAGTCGCACGCCATGATGGAGCCGCATGCCACCATCGCTGCCTGGGAGGGCGACAAGCTCACGCTGTGGACGGCGAACCAGATGGTCGACTGGAGCCGCGGCGACGTCGCCATCACCCTCGGGATTCCGAAGGAGAACGTGCGCCTGGTGTCGCCGTACATCGGCGGCGGCTTCGGCGGCAAGCTGTTCGTGCGTTCCGACGCGATCATGGCGGCGCTGGGGGCCCGTGCCGCAGGCCGTCCCGTGGCGGTCGCCCTGCAACGGCCCCTGATGTTCAACAACACGACGCACCGGCCGGCCACCATCCAGCGCATCCGCATCGGCACGTCGAAGGACGGAAAGATCGATGCCATCGCACATGAAAGCTGGTCGGGCGACCTCGCCGGTGGCGATCCGGAGACGGCCGTGTCGCAGACGCGTCTTCTCTATGCCGGGGCGAACCGCATGACCGCGATGCGCCTGGCCGTGCTCGATCTTGCGGAGGGCAACGCCATGCGTGCGCCCGGCGAAGCGCCCGGCATGATGGCCCTCGAGATCGCGATCGACGAGATCGCCGAGAAGGCGGGCATCGATCCCGTCGAATTCCGCATCCTCAACGATACGCAGGTGGACCCGGAAGACCCGAAGCGGCCCTTCTCGCAGCGCCGTTTCGTGGAGTGCATGCGCACCGGCGCGAAGCGGTTCGGGTGGAACAAGCGCTCGTCGCGCCCGGGAACCGCCCGCGAAGGACGCTGGCTGAAAGGCATGGGCGTAGCCTCGGCGTTCCGCAACAACCTGGTCATGAAGTCGGCGGCGCGCGTACGCCTGGAGCGCAGCGGAAGGCTGATCGTCGAAACCGACATGACCGACATCGGCACTGGAAGCTACACGATCATCGGCCAGACCGCGGCGGAGATGCTCGGCCTGCCGCTGGATCGCGTCGACGTGCGCCTCGGCGATTCCGCGTTCCCCGTGTCGGCCGGTTCGGGCGGCCAGTGGGGCGGTAACAGTTCGGCGGCGGGTGTCTATGCCGCCTGCGCCAAACTGCGCGATGCGATTGCGCAGAAACTCGGTGTCGATCCGGCCAAGGCGACGTTCGATGGCGGTCAGGTCGTCGCGGATGGAAAGCGCGTGCCGCTGGAACGCGCCGCGGCGGACGGCGACATCGTGGCCGAGGATGGCATGGAATACGGCGATCTTGCGAAGACCCACCAGCAGTCCACCTTCGGCGCCCACTTCGTGGAGGTGCGCGTGGATGCGGCCACGGGCGAGATCCGCATCGATCGCATGCTGGCCGTCTGCGCCGCAGGGCGCATCCTCAATCCGAAGACGGCGCGCAGCCAGGTGATCGGCGCGATGACCATGGGCGCGGGCGCGGCATTGATGGAAGAACTGGTGGTGGACAAGCGCCTGGGCTATTTCGTGAACCACGACCTGGCTGGATACGAGGTGCCCGTGCATGCGGACATCCCGCACCAGGAGGTGGTGTTCCTCGACGAGACCGACCCGATGTCGTCGCCGTTGAAGGCCAAGGGCGTGGGCGAGCTGGGCATCTGCGGCGTCGCCGCGGCGATCGCGAACGCCGTGTACAACGCCACGGGCGTGCGCGTCCGCGATTACCCGATTACCCTGGACAAGTTCATCGACAGACTGCCGCCCGTCGAAACCTGACCGGGATTGGAAGGCTCATCGGGAACGGAAGACTGGCAGGGAACGGTGGTGAGCCGCAATGTCAGGCAAGTCGCGTGAAGCCATCGGCGCTCCAGTGCTCGCTGCCTACGCCATGGTGCACGACGAACAACCCGTCGGGGTCGAAGCGGCGCTTGGCAGCGGCGAGGCGAGCGTAGTTCGAGCCCCAGAACGCCTGTTGCCAGTCGCGCTGGAAGTAATCGCTCTCGGACACATAGGCGCCTGCGCCGGGTGCGACCTTGGTGAGCCGCTCATAGGAAGCCCTGACCCTTTCCGCACCTCGCCGTGCCAAGTCGGTATCGACATGGGTGCCAAGGCCTTCGTAAGCGGCATCGCCCGCATTGCCGATGATGGCCAGGGCAAAGCTGTCGAGTACCGCGGGATTCGTCGCCGTGTCCCGGCCCGCCGCGATCGCCTCCGGCGGCGCGCCGAACAGACCCTTGTTGAAGTGCAGTTCCACGTCCATGTGTCCGGCGGCGTCGCAGATCGCGGCCGCCAGCGCCTCGCGCCCATCATCGCGAAGCAGGCGTGACGGGAGCCACGCGGAGGCGGAGCCGTGCAGGTACCAGCCCACCTGCCCCTGGTCGCCCTTCCACAGCATGTGGTCGCGCGGCGCTCCTTCGCGGGTGTCGGCCACGATCAGGTCGGGCGCATTGGCGCGGAAGAAATCCGCGTCCCAGAAATGCCGCGCCGGCATCGAGAGGGCCTTCAGGGGCTTACGGAAGGTGTAGGCAGGCCTTGCCTTCACCCAATCGACAAACGGTGCCCACGTGGCCTCGGCCTGTACGTGGTCCAGGCCCTGGAAAACCATGGACACCTTCATGGTCCTCTCGCCGCGGAAGCTCAACTGCTCGCCCCAGTGCGGATTGCACAGCACGTCGCGGTAGAAGCGCAGCGCCTCCGCGGCCAGCGCACGATACGCCTCGTCCGAATCGGCCTGGATCTCGCCGAACGTCGCGCCGAACATGTCCGGCAGCTCGTGCGTGCGCAGGGTGAGTCGCGTCACGATGCCCACGCAACCGCCGCCGCCACCCTTCAAGGCCCAGAACAGTTCCGGATCGCGGAAGGCGTTGACCACCCGGATCTGGCCATCGGCGGTGACGAGCTCGGCTTCGAGCAGGTGGGATGCGGCGGTACCGAAGCGCTTGGAGAAACTGCCGAAGCCGCCGCCGGTGACCAGGCCCGCCACGCCCACCGTGGTGCAGCCACCGCCCTGCACGTAGCGGCCACCGCGGGTGGTCACGGCATCGTAGGCGTCGATCCACATCGCGCCGGCGCCCATGCTCACGGCGGGCTGCGCAGCCGTGCCAGGCGGGGCTCCGCGCGGCACGAAGGCATCGGCCATCGCCACCTGGTTCATTCGCCGCGTCCAGACCAGCAGCGAGTCGGGCGCGCAGGACGTGCCCTGGTAGCTGTGTCCTCCGCCTTTGACGACCAGCCTCACACCGTGGGTACGGGCGAAGTTCACGGCCGCGGCGACGTCCTCGGCGCTTTCCGCGGCGAGGGCCCAGGCGCTGGGACGGGAGTCCCACGCGCCGAAGTAGCCGCTGGTCTGGGTGAGCGCGGGCTGGTCGCCGATGTAATACGGATTGCGCAGTTGCGCGATCGCTTCGGCGCGAGTGGCGGCGTCGCCGAGGAAGGGCGAGCGTGGCACGGACAAGCGGCCGCCCACCTGGCGATTCAGCAGCTGCCATTGCGCGTTGTCCGGCCACCCGGGCGCCCCCGGACGCACGCGAAGCCGGGCCGCCTTAGACGAAGGGACCGCCGCCGTCGCTGCGTCCAGCTTGAGGGCCAGCGGCAGGAGGGGCAGGGCCAGGGCATGCTTCAGGAGGGTACGGCGGTCCATGGGTGAGCCTCGTCGGATCGATGCAGGCATCCTGCGGCGAAACGGCGGCAGCGTCTTCGTCCGGGGGAGGAAAAACGGGCTCCCGGGGATGAACGGCGGACCCGCAGGGACGGGATGGTGGCCAACATCCGTCCAACGATCGCCCCGTTATGCTTGGCCTGTCCCCCCGTATCCCCACCGGTGAGAGCAATGGCCGCCTGGACCGACCGCCGCATTCTCGATCTCCTCTCGATCGAACAACCCCTGTTGCTCGCGCCGATGGCCGGCGCCGGGCTGGCGCCCCTGGCGATCGCCGTCGCGAACGCGGGGGGATTGGGTTCTATTCCCTGTTCGTCCATCAGCGTGGAAAAGGCCACGGCCGAGGTCGCGGCCTTTCGGGACGCGGTGGACGGGCCGATCAACCTCAATTTCTTCGCCCATCGGCCGGAGCCGCCGACGGCGGAAGCCTCGGCGCGCTGGCTGGAACGGCTGGCACCGTACTTCGAGGAGTTCGGTATCGACGCCGGCGACCTGCCGCCGGCGGGTGGCCGGGCGCCGTTCGACGAACCCATGTGCGCCATGGTCGAGTCGTTGCGGCCCGAGGTGGTGAGCTTCCATTTCGGGCTGCCCGACGACTACCTCCTGTCCCGGGTGAAGGCGACCGGTGCCGTCGTGCTCTCCTCGGCCACCACCGTGGCCGAGGGCCGCTGGCTGGCCGAACGCGGTTGCGACGCCGTGATCGCCCAAGGTTATGAGGCGGGTGGTCACCGCGGCAATTTCCTCACCGACGACATGGCCACTCAGCCAGGCACCATGGCGCTGGTGCCGCAACTCGTCGATGCCTTGCACGTGCCGGTCATCGCCGCGGGCGCCATCGCCGACGGCCGTGGCATGGCCGCGGCCCTCTGCCTCGGCGCCTCCGCCGTGCAGGTGGGCAGCGCCTACCTGCTGGCCGACGAGGCGACGAGCGTGGCTGTCCATCGCCAGGCCCTGCGCGAAGCCCGCGACGACAATACCGCCGTCACCAATGTCCTCACCGGCCGGCCGGCGCGCGGCGTGCTGAACCGGGTGATGCGGGAACTCGGCCCGCTCTCGGATGACGCCCTCCCGTTCCCGCTGGCCGGCGGTCCGCTCGCGCCGCTGCGCAAGGTGGCGGAAGCCCGGGGCAGCGGGGATTTCCAGCCCCTGTGGGCGGGCCAGTCGGCAACGATGGCGCGAGAAGCCTCGGCAACGGCCATCACGCGGGACATCGTGGAGATGGCCGCGCGATTGCTCCACCTCTGAGTAGGAGCGCGCCTTGCGCGCGACATCTTTTGAGGCCGCCGGCAACAGGGCCTGTTGCTCCTCGCGAAAAGATGTCGCGCGCAGGCGCGCTCCTACAATCCGCTCAGGGCTTCTGGCCGTGCTGGAGCAGCCATAGCTTCACGTATTTCCGCCGCACGTACTCCACCCGCAGCAACGCATAGACGATGCCTCGCCAACCGTCGAGGAAACCCGCACGCAGCACGTAACCGCGGAAGAATCGCCACATCGGGCTCACCACGATCTGCGTGAGCGTGGCGCGCTTGCCTGCGCCGAACTCCTCGGTGGCCATCATGTGCGCATAGCGTTCCTGCTTGGTCATCAGCTCCGACAGGGAACGGTACGGGTAGTGGTCGAGGAAACCGGAGAGCATCCGCACCTCGCCATCCACGCTCACTGATTCGTGGATCTCGCGCGGTCCCCGCCATCCACCCTGGCGGCGGTCGAACAGGCGCAGCACCTTGTCGGCCCCGGCGTTGCCATGGCGCATGAAGCGGCCGAAGAAATCGTTCCGCCGGTAGAAGCGGTAGCCCGCGCCAGCGAAACCCGCGTCGAAGGCCTTCTCGATGGCCGCGCGCAGATCGGCACCCACGCGCTCGTCCGCGTCCAGGCAGAGCACCCAGTCATTCTTCGCCTGGGCTACCGCGAATGCCTTCTGGCTGCGGAAGCCATCGAATGCGCGCGCGATCACGCGCGCCCCGGCTTCCTCGGCAATGGCGACGGTGTCGTCGGTGGAGCCGCCGTCCACGACGACCATGTCGTCGCAGAAGGGTGCGGCGGAGGCCAGGCAGTCCCGGATGCGATCGGCCTCGTTCTGGGTAATCACGCAAAGGGAAATGGGCCGTCGGGTCATCGGGATGCGGTATCGGGTAGCGAGCCGTCATAATGCCACGTCGTTAACTGCGGAGTGCCGCCCTTGTCCGCGTGCCTGATGTTCGCCACCGAGTCGTATGGCTTGCCGATCCTGCGCCCATTGGCAGCGGCGGCGCGCGCGCGCGGCATCGACGTGGGTTGGATCGTCCCGGCGGCGCTGGCGGGCCAGCTCACCGCCGGCGAGCGCCGCATCCGCAGCCTGCGCGAGGCGCACGCCTTGCAGCCCGCGGCCGTGTACTGCGCGGCGAACTGGGTGTCGCCCGCGCTGCCGGGCATCAAGGTGCAGGTCTTCCACGGCTTCAACGCGCAGAAGCGCGAGCCGGATCGCGGGCATTTCGCAGTGCGCGGGTTCTTCGACCTGTATGTGACGCAGGGCCCGGCCACGACGATTCCTTTCCAGGCGCTCGCGCGCGAGAATGGCTACTTCGCCGTCGTGGAAACCGGCTGGCCCAAGCTCGATCCCTTGTTCGTGCCGTCGCCGGCTTCCGCCGATCTGCCGTCCCGGGACGGGCGTCCCGTAGTGATGTACGCATCGACCTTCAGCCACCGGCTGAGCAGCGCCCCGGCCATGCTGGAACCCCTGCGCGCGATGATCGCGCGGGGCGATCGTCAGTGGCTGCTCACGCTGCATCCGAAGTGCGACGAGGAATTGTTCGCGGCGTACCGCGGTCTCGAGGCTCCGAACGCACGGTTCTTCACCTCCGACCGCCTCATCGAGATGGAGCGCGCCGCGGACGTGCTCGTCTGCGATACCTCGTCTGTCGTGCACGAGTTCGCGGTGATGGGAAAGCCCGTGGTGACGGTGGCCAACCGCGTGCCCCAACCCTTCATGCTCGACGTGCCTTCGCCCGACGGCGTCGATGCCGCCATCGATCGCGCCCTCTCGCATCCGCCCGAACTGATGGCCGCCATCAGGGCCCACGGCGACGACATCCATCCCTATCGCGACGGCCATTCCAGCGAACGCGTGCTCGATGCGGTGGAAGCCTTCCAGCGCGGTGAATTCGGTGTGCTGAAGCGCAAGCCCTTGAACCTCATCCGGCGGTTCAAGGCGCTGCGGGATATCGGCGCTTTGCTCGATCTGCGCTGACTTCTCGCTTTTCGCGAGACGATTTTCTTGCCCTCGAAATTGTCCGCGAGTCCGGACGGTGGGGTCTGTCATGCCGAAATGGCGTTACGGACCGAGTTGGAGCGAATGGATTTTCGACAGCACGTTAACTATGGCAGGGCGATTCTGGAATTCCTCAAAGCACAGCCAGGGACGGATTCCCATGGGAAGCAACATAGAAGATAGAGTTAGACAGGTACTGTCCGACGAGGGCGTCGACTTCGAGCTTCCGCCCAACACCACATTGGCAGAAGCTGATATCGACAGCATCGGCGTGATGGACATCGTAAGAGCACTGGAAAAGGAGTTCGGAATAATGATTCCGGATAGCGAAATCGGGGGGATTTCTACGATCGACTCATTCGTCGCGATTGTTCAGAAGCGCATGAAATAGAACCCTTCGAGATATTGCGCAGTCGCACCACTTAAGCCATCATTGTAATGAGATTCATTCGCAATTGATGGCTCAGCCACCCGTGGACCCTCGGGAAGCGATGCCCCACGGGGAAGTCCATGATAATCGTCAAGAAAACCATGCCTTTGCTGGCCGCGCTGCTGTCGGCGGTCGCGGCTCCCGTCCTGGCTCAGGAAGCCGCGGCACCAGTAGCGGCCGGAGACAAAGCCGTGCAGCTGGCGCCGGTCGACGTGCGCGGCCAGCGCCTCGACGAGGGCTACGCGCGTACCGATGCATCCGGTGCCACGAAGACCGATACGCCCATCGTGGAAACGCCGCAGGCGGTTTCCGTGGTCTCGCCCACGCAGATGCTCGACCAGCGCGTCCTCACGGTGCAGGATGCGCTGCGCTATTCCGCAGGCGTGCGCGCGGACGCCTATGGCGTGGACAGCCGCGGTGACGATGCCTTCATACGCGGCACGGCATTCACGCAATACCTGGATGGGCTGCGCCAGTACTTCGGCTACTCCTACGCACGCACCGAACCGTACTTCCTCGACCATATCGAGATCGTCCGCGGCCCGTCATCCGTGCTCTACGGACAAGGCACAACGGGCGGCCTGATCGCGCTGGCCTCCAAGCTCCCGCAGCCTGTGGCGTCGCACGAGGTGGAAGCCCAGTGGGGTAACTCCGCCCGCAAGCAGGTGGCGTTCGACTTCACCGGGCCGCTCGATGCCGCGCGTCACTGGGCCTATCGTGTCATCGGCGTGTATCGCGACTCGGCGTCGCAGATCGACCACGTGCCGGACGACCGCAAGGCCATCGCTCCCTCGATCACCTGGACGCCGGACGGCGACACGCGCTGGACCTTGCTGGCCAACCTGCAGTTCGACCGCAACGGTACCTCGCTGAACTTCCTCCCGCACGCCGGGACGCTGCTGCCGAATCCCAACGGCCGCATCGACACGCACCGCTTCGTGAGCGAACCGGGCTTCGACCGCTACGACACGAACCAGCGCTCGATCACGTCGCTGTTCGAGCATCGCTTCAACGATACGTGGAAGTTCGTGCAAAACCTTCGCTATTCGCACGATAACGTGGACTACCGCACGCTGTATCCGGACGTTTACTCGAATCCCGCCTATCCGTTCCTCGACGACAGCCAGCGTACGGTGGCGCGTTACAGCTACGTGTCGATCGACCGGCACAAGCGCTTCGTCACCGATACGCACGCCGAGGCGGATTTCGACTTCGCGTCCACGCGCCATCGCGTCCTGGTCGGTCTCGATGTGGGCTATTCCCACACGGACAGCCGCCAGGGCAATGGCTATGACGATGTACCGTTCGATCTCTACGCGCCGGTCTACGGCGACGCATTCGTGGCGCCGGACGTCTTTCCGATAGCTTCCAGCCATACCCGTCAGACCGGTCTCTACGTGCAGGACCAGATCAACTGGGGCGAGCACTGGATAGCGACGGTGGGACTGCGCCACGACCGCGCCACGCTGACCACGGGCGACGACCGCTCGGTGGACAATGCCACCACCTCGCGCTTCGGCGTCATGTACCGCTTCGACAGCGGTTTCGTGCCGTATGTCAGCTACACGGAGTCGTTCCAGCCGCTGGACAGCCTGGACTTCTACAACCGCCCGTACGAGCCGCTGCGTGGCAAACAGTACGAAGCTGGCGCGAAATACCAGCCCCTGGGCTCGCCCACGCTGATCACGGCCACGTACTACGACCTGCGCGAGGAGAACCGCCTCGCCCCGGATCCGCAGAATCCGCTCAACCAGATCCAGGCAGGCAAGGCGAAGACACGCGGTGTCGAAATCGAGGCGTCCACGCGCATCGGTTCCCATCTGGACCTGATAGGTACCTATACCTGGACGAAGGCGCGACCGGACGACGGCAGCATCGTCGCCGGCCTGCCAAAGAACCAGGGATCGGTGTGGGGCGTGTACCACATGAACGATGCGCAAGAGGACGGCTTCAGCTTCGGCATCGGCGCGCGCTACATCGGCGTGAACCACGACGAGACCGGTACGTTGAAGGTGCCGGAGAAGACGCTCTTCGATGCTATGGTGGCCTATACGCAGGGTCCGTGGCGATTCTCGGTGAATGCCGCGAATCTCACCGACCAGGTTTACAACGCGACCTGCCTTGCGCGCGGCGACTGCTTCTACGGTCCGCGCCGGAGCATCGTGGGTAGCGCCCGCTTCCGTTTCTAAGGGAGCGGGCCTCGGCGTCGCACGGCGCAATCCCGGCGCAGGTGCCCGCCGTGACGAAGGCGCGCCCGGACCTGACCCTACCGCGGCGCACCCTTGCTGGCGTGAGAATCCCCGCCCGGCTGAACGTCGCTGCTGCCGACAACGAGCGCACCGAGCGCGATGAGCGGTGGCACGACGAATACCATCAGGCCGAAAAACTTGAAGGCCAGTGCGGCCGCGGCGCATCCGACGGCAAAGACAAGGACGGCGCCAGAAAGCCTGCGGAGCCGCTGCCGGATGACCTGCATGTCATCGGCAGGCTGCCCATGCCAGCGGTCGGCGAGGTCTATCATGATCTGCGTGGAACTACCGGTCATGAGCGTGCTGGGCGGCGTGAGTGGCATGTAAATCCGATGCACGGCGTTCTGCACGGCCATGGCGGCGACGAGCGTCATTCCCGTCACGATCGCCCTCCAGCTGTCGCCATCCTTGAACGGCCCGAGCGTGACGGCCAGGACCGCCCCGACAGCCAGCAATACGAGCATGATCGACAGCAGGACCTTCAATCGGGTCGCTGCCGGCTGTGGCAGGGCGTTACTGAGAAGCCGTGTCAGTACGACGACGACGCAGAACATGGGCAGGGCGAGCAGTTTGGCGACCGCGCCCGAGGTGCCCTGGACGAGAGACGCGCCTATCGTTACGAAGTTGCCGGTGACGTGGGCGGTGAACAAGCCCTGCAGGGCGAGGTAGCCTGCTGTATCGGCATAGCCGCCGTTGAAGCTGAGTAGCTGGGACAACGAGACTTTCATCTAGACACTCCGGCAGTTGAACTGTTGCACGTGCGACCACGAACCAAGGAATGACCGCGTGACCTTGGATCATCTGTAAAGGTTCTACCGGGCCGCCGAAGGTAAGGGATCATATCGGGTGACGAGTCCCTTCTCTTGAGACAACTGACCCTGTCGATGCCCGCGCGACGCCCGGGCACGGCACGAAGTCAGGCGATGGTTGCAAGGAAAGCGCCGGAAGCCCGAATTTCGGATGATCGGAACATGCAATATGCGGCGAACTGACAGTCATAAAGTTGCCACATTGTCGGTACCCCGACGAATGAAGCGAGGAAAACTGTCATGTCGTTCACGGATCTTCTTTCTCCTGAAAACTGCGCGCTCGCGCTCATTGATTTTCAGCCTGCCATGTTCCAGGGCGTGCAGAGCCACGATCGAAAGTCGATCGTCGACAACGTGCAAGTTCTCGCCCGGACGGCGAAGGTGTTCAACGTTCCCACCATCTTGACGACCGTTGCGCGCGACAGCTTCTCCGGTCCATTCATGCCCGAAGTCACGGATGACGTGTTCGCCGGGAAGCAAGTCATCGACCGGACGTCCATCAACTCCTGGCTCAATGAAGATTTCCGGAAAGCGGTTGCCGCCACCGGCCGTAAGCGTTTTGTCCTTGCCGGTCTGTGGACGGGCGCCTGCGTGAATTTCCCGACGCTGGACATGCTGCGCGAGGGTTATGAGGTGGTGATCGTCACCGACGCGTGCGGTGACACGAGCGTGGAAGCGCACGAGCGCGCGGTCCAACGCATGGTGCAGGCGGGAGCCGTCCCCATCACTGCGCTGCAGTTCATGTTCGAGATGCAGCAGGACTGGGCGCGCAGCTCGACCTATGAAGGCGTCATGGATATCTTGCGTGCCCTGTCGCCCTACGGCATCC
>NZ_JBPGXO010000012.1:0-89684 GCF_056755555.1 Luteibacter sp. SVR4-7G
TTCCGCAGGGAGGCGTAGGCCGGACGAGGACTTAGCGAGAAAAACGGCAGGCGCCGGCGACCCGCCGCCACGCCCAAAACCAAGCGCGATGGCGATAGCCGAGCCCGCGGCAACGCTCCCTGCGGCGAAGCCGCTTAAGACATGGGCACGCGCCAGCGGGCCAACCGACGCGAAAGGCGGTCGCGCGCGGTGCGCGCTCCTACCCGGTGGCCGTTGTTTCTCGTATGGTGCGTGCAGCCTCGTGCGAGCGCTGCCGGTCAGATTTCGTTCTCGTCCGGTCCGATGAATTCGATGGCCGCCTCGCGGGTGCCCGCGGTTTCCTCGGCGAGTTCACGCACGCGTTCGCCGACCTTCTCGTTGGGCACTTCCACCTCGACCGTATACGTCCTCGAGCTCATGTCGTCCGAGAGGTTTTGCGAACTGGAATCGTCACGGAAATCGTTCATGAAATCGTCGATTTCCTCGACCCGTTCGACGCGGTCGACGCCATGGATGGCGGTGACCACGTCGTCGAACACGTCGCGGTCGCCGGTGATGCGGAGCTGGATGCGGGGCATGGAGTCCTCCTGGGCCGGGTATGACCAATGCTGGCGCGTGAGATGTATGCCAGAAGTGTATGCCCCGGCTACCATGGATGTTTGACGTTTTCGGCGCCCATCCCCATGCCCAAGACCTACGACCAGGCCTACTTCGACAAGTGGTACCGCAGCGCCGGGCACGCCGTGCGCTCGCCCGCCGAGCTCCGGCGCAAGGTGGCGATGGTGCTCGGCCAGGCCGAATTCTACCTGGGCCGTCCCGTGCGCAACGTGCTGGACGTGGGCTGCGGGGAGGCGCCGTGGCGGGCCGAACTGCGCCGCCTGCGGCCGGGCATCAAGTACCGGGGGCTGGAGGCCAGCGAATACGCGGTCGCCCGGTACGGACGTTCGCGCAACATCGGTTACGCGCGTTTCGGCCAGCTCGCCGAGTTGCGCTTCGACACGCGCTTCGACCTCATCGTCTGCACCGACGTACTGCATTACCTGAAGCCGGCCGAGATCCGCGCCGGGCTCATCGGCATCGGGGAAATGGTCGAAGGGCTCGCCTTCCTCGAGGTCTATACCCGCGAGGACGATCCCGGCGGCGACCGCGAAGGCTTCCATGGCCGGCCGGCGCGCTGGTACCGCGAGGCCTTCGGCGAAGCGGGCCTCATTCCGGTCGGTTCGCAGTGCTACGCCAGCCCACGGTTGGCCCGCCACGTAGCCTCGCTGGAGCGGCTCTAGGACCCTGCTGTCGCGGTGAACCAGGCGATCGTCGCCAGGGCATTGTTGGCGGCGTGGGTGACGAAGGCGGGCCAGATCGAGCCGCTTCGCACGCGCAGCCAGGCGCAGAACACGCCTACCAGGACCAGGTTCGGCACGGCGTACCAGAGCCAGGCAAGATCGGGCAGATGCACGGTGCCGAAGATCAGCGCCGACAGCCCGATCGCCCACCCGTCGCCCAGGCGGGTACGCAGGATGGACAGCAGGGCGCCGCGGAACAGCAGTTCCTCCACGGCCGGACCGATCAGGACGACCACGGGCAACAGCGCCACGCGCATGCCGAAGTGCGCCTTGTCGGCAATGTCGCTTACCGCCTGGCTCACCGCGTGATCGCCGGCCAGGAGCTGGGTGAGCAGCCCCCCGAAGACCGGGGCCGCGATGCCGAGCGCCGTCGCGATGACGATGAACCGCCCGGCCGGCGGGGTGAACCCGAGTCCGGCCGGGCCCGGGTCCATGGCGCGCTCCGCGCCCCAGCGCCGGATCATCAGCCACGACGCCACGGCCGCCGAGCAGAGCACGGTGAGGATCACCACCACGATGAGCCGGTCGGGAGCCTGGGGCACCCGGTCGGGGAAGTAACGGGCGATCTGCATCGAGATGCCCCCGAACAACCCTCCGAAGGCGAACTGAAGGACGAAATAGGCGGCGATGCAGAGGATCGTCTCGAACACGCCCGGGGGCCGTGCGGGCGCCTGGGCGATCGGGGAGGGGGAGGCGGGAAGGTAATCGTGGGTCATGAGGCACCCTAGCCGACGGGCGGCCGGGCCCGCAACGACGCTTCCGGCACAGGCCGTCATCAAGGCCCTGTATAGTTGACCCCCCTTAAAGGAGGAAAGCGGGCGCCACGACGCGCCGACCCATGTTCGCATTCGACTGGCTAGCCGACCCTTCGGCCTGGGCGGGTCTTCTCACGTTGATCGTGCTGGAGATCGTGCTCGGTATAGACAACCTCGTATTCGTCGCGATCCTCGCCGACAAGCTCCACGCCCGCCAGCGCGACCACGCGCGGCTCATGGGTCTCGGCCTCGCGCTGATCATGCGCCTGTGCCTGCTCGCCGCCATGTCCTGGCTGGTGACGCTCACCCGGCCTATCTTCCAGTGGGCGGGTTTCGGCCTTTCCTGGCGCGACATCATCCTGATCGTCGGCGGTGCCTTCCTCCTGTTCAAGGCGACCCTCGAGCTGCACGAACGGCTGGAGGCCTCCGAACACGACGACGGCAGGAACGGCCGCCGCGCCAGCTTCTGGCTGGTGGTCGCGCAGATCGTCGTGCTCGACGCCGTGTTCTCGCTCGACTCCGTGATCACTGCCGTGGGCATGGTCGATCACCTGTCGATCATGATGATCGGCGTCGTGGTCGCCATGGCCCTGATGATCACGGCGAGCAAGCCGCTCACCGTGTTCGTCAATGCGCGGCCGACGGTAGTCATCCTCTGTCTTTCCTTCCTGCTGATGATCGGCTTCAGCCTTATCGCGGAAGGCTTCGGGTTCCATATCCCGAAGGGTTATCTCTACGCCGCCATCGGCTTCTCGATCATGATCGAGGTGTTCAACCAGACGATGCGGCGCAATCGCCGCCGCTCGCTGCTGGTCGGTGGCCGGATCATGCGCGACCGCACGGCCCGGGCGGTGCTGCGCCTGCTCGGCGGGAGGTCGGACGACGATGCCGACGGCGGCAAAGGCGAGGTTGCTCCCGAGACCGCCGAAACGGCCATCTTCGGCAAGGACGAGCTGGAAATGGTGCAGGGCGTGCTCGACCTGTCGCAGCGGCCCGTGCGCTCGATCATGACGCCACGCACCGAGATCGCGTGGGTCGATCCCGAAGAGGACCTGGGCGTGCTGCTGACCGAAGCGCGCGAGGCGCAGCACCACTGGCTGCTCGTGGCGTACGGCGACCTGGACGAACTGGCCGGCGTGGTGTCGTCGCGCGACCTGCTTGCCAGCCTCACCGAACATGGCCGCCTCGACACCGCCGCCTTCGTCCGCAAGCCGATCACCGTGCTGGAATCGCTGAGCGTCCTGCGCCTGATCGACGAGTTCCGCCGCGCGCCGCTCCAGGTGGCGCTGGTGGTGGACGAATACGGCAGCATCCTCGGCCTGGTCACGCCGGCCGACGTGCTCGAGGTGATCGCGGGCGAGTTCCCGAACGAAACCAGCGAGGGCGACCCTTCCGCCGTGAGCGAGCCGGACGGCGCGTGGTTGCTGGATGCCAGCCTCGATGCCCGGCGTGTGGAACACTTGCTCGGCCATCGCCTGCCAGGCGCAGCCGATGCCAGCTTCTCCACCCTCGCGGGCTTCGTGCTGCAGCAGCTGGGCCGTCTGCCGACGCCGGGCGACCGTTTCGAGACCGACGGGCTGGAGTTCGAGGTGACGGCGATGGAAGGCGCGCGCATCCAGCGCGTGCGCGTCATGGCCCTCGACAAAGAAGAAGACATGTAGGAGCGCGCAACGCGCGCGACAGCCTTTGAGGCTGTGAGCAGCAGGGCCTGTTGCTCCTCGCGAAAAGATGTCGCGCGCTTTGCGCGCTCCTACATGTCCGTCGCGTGTTCCGTAGCGATCGTCCTTAGTCTCGCCGCCAGCTTCGCCAGTTCGCGGCGCAGGATGTTCGGCGCGAGGATTTCGAAGTCGAAGCCCAGCCCGGCCAGTTGCCGGGCGAACCAGCCCATGTCGCCGTCGCTGGCGCTACTGCGCAACAGCACGCCATCGGCGACGGGTTCGAACAGCCCGATCGCGGGACTGAAGGCGCGCGTGGCGGTGTCGAGGTTCGCATGCAGGAGCACTTCGATCACGCGGCCGTGCGGCAAGGTGGCGATGCTGCGCATCAGCTGGGCGAGCGGATCGAAGTCGTGCGGCCGCGAAAACGTGGTCGCCAGCACCTGGACGCCTGCGACGCGGTCCACGCGGAACGAGCGCAGGCCGTGCCTGAGGTGGCACATGCCCACGGCATACCAGGCACCCGCTCGCCAGACCATCCCGTAGGGATCGAAATCGCGTTCGGTTCTTCCGCCGCCGGGAGCAAGGTAACCCATGCGCACGCGCGAGCGGCGCTGGGCCGCCGCGATCAGGGATACCAACGCGGCATTGCTCGCGGGCGTGCTCAACGTAGGCAGATGCTCAAGTTGTATCGTGTCGCTGATCGCGCCTACCTGTCCCTTCAGGCCCTCGGGCATCACTCGCGCAAGCTTGGCATGGGCGCTTTCCAGTGCCGGCGCTCCCTCGGCTAGGCCCAGTCCGCGCGCGGCCACCATACCCACCGACAGCGCGACCGCTTCGTCGTTGGTGAACATCATCGGCGGCAGCTTGAAGCCGGCCACCAGCATGTACGCGCCATGCCGCCCGCGCTCGGTGGTAACGGGGATGCCCAGGTCTTCCAGCGTGGCCATGTAGCGGCGCAGCGTGCGCCCATCCACGCCCACGCGCGCCGCCAGCTCTGGCCCACTCATGCGGCCATGCGCCTGGAGCAACTCCAGGACGGCTAGTACACGGGTGGTCGGAGCGGCCATGGAGCGATTCTAGGGCGGAATCAGGGCGGAAACTGACCTGTTTATCTCTTAAGGTGCGTCGGACGCCAATGGAGATCCTCCATGAAATTTCCGAGCCTCGCGGGCGCCGTCCTGCTTACCGCCATCGCGTTGCCGGCAAGCGCCGGACCCGCCACGACGGCGCATGCGCCCATGGGTACGGTGGCCCATCTGGACAGCTACCAGGTCATCGAATTCCGCCGTTATGTCACCAAGGACGGTGAGCGGGCGCACTTCGTCGCCTACTTCGACACCTATTTCCCGGAAGCCTTCGAACAGCTCGGCGCCATGGTGTTCGGCCAGTTCGCCGACCGCGGACATCCGAACCATTTCACCTGGCTGCGGGGGTTCCACGACCTCAACGCGCGGCCGGTAGTGAACGCCGCCTTCTATTACGGACCGCTGTGGCGCGAGCACCGCCTCAAGGTCAACGCCATCCTGCCCGATAGCGACAACGTGATGCTGATGCGTCCGCTGCATGCGGACGGTGGCGTCACCGTGCTCCCCGCGGTGGACCCCGTGCTCGAACCAAAGGGCGCCGGTGGCGTCGTGGTGGCGCAGATCTTCGCGGTAAGGAAAGGCAGCGAGGAGGCTTTCGCGGCAAAGGCGGAAGCGGCGTTCAAGCGCTATGCGATGGACGGCGTGCATCCGGCGGGCGTCCTGGTGACGCTGGACGTACCCAACAATTTCCCGCAGCTACCCGTGCGTACCGACGGCCCCTGGCTCGTCTGGCTCGGCGTGGTGCGCGACGACGCCACGCTGTCGAAGCACCTGGCACCGAAACTCGAGGAAGTGGAGAAGGAACTCGCGGCGTCCGGCCTGACCCGCGCGGCCGCGGAACGCCAGGTGATGGACCCCACGCCACGCTCGCGCCTGCGCTGGCTGGACCCCAGCTCCATGTAGGAGCGCGCCCTGCGCGCGACAGATTTTCGCGAAGAACTCCAGGACCTGCTGCTTACGGCCTCAAAAGCTGTCGCGCGCAGGGCGCGCTCCTACACCCCGGCGGCATCCTCGGTCGGCGGCGCCGCGTTGTTTTCCATGATGGCCATGCCGATGCCGCCCGCGGCCATCAGCATCAGCGCCGCCCAGGCGATCATCGACACCATGTAGCCGGGGCCGCGCCGGGTCGGGTCGCGCAGGTAGGCCAGGGCGTACCAGACGCGGCCGGCGAGCCAGACCAGCCCGGCGATGCCCGCCCACAGCGGATCGACGTACTGCGACGCCAGCCACAGCGCCGGGATGAACATCACGGCGTTCTCCAAGGTGTTCATCTGCACCCGCCAGGCGCGCTCGAAAGCCGGATCGCCGGAGATGGAGGGGGCCTTGATGCCATAACGTTCACGCGCCCGGCCTACCATCCAGACAGTTGCGAACATCAGGAGCAGGGTTAGCAGGGTGACGACGGCAGGGAGCTGGCTGGTCATGGATGATCCGCGGGACGACTTCAACCGCGAAGTCTACCGGCAACCGTCCATGCGATCATGCCTACCGCGTCTCGCTTGGGGCGCATCGAACGGGAGGATGGGCGATGCTCTGGCAAAAAGGCCGTAGAAGCGACAACGTGGAAGATGCGGGCGAAGGCCGCGGCGGCGGGCCGTCGTTCGGTGGCCGGGGGCTGGGCCTGGGTGGCATCGTCATCCTGGCGATCCTCGGCCTGGTTTTCTTCAAAGACCCCACGGCCCTCCTGGGCCAGGGCGACCCGGGCGCCTCCGTGGCGCCGCAGAGCCAGCAGGCGGCGCCGCATCCGGCGGCGGCCAACGATCCGCAGGTGGACTTCGTCCGCGCCATCCTCGGCGAGACCGAGGACACCTGGGGTGAGATCTTCGCGGCCGACGGCCAGCAGTACGAACAACCGAAGCTGGTGCTGTTCCGCAATGGCGTGCGCACGGCCTGCGGGTCCGCGTCCTCGGCGGTCGGTCCGTTCTATTGCCCCGGCGATCACAAGGTCTACCTCGACCTCGGCTTCTTCCAGGAGATGCAATCGCGCTTCCACGAAGCCGGTGATTTCGCCCGTGCCTATGTCATCGCCCACGAGGTCGGCCACCACGTGCAGAACCTGGTGGGCGTGTTCGACAAGGTGAACGACGCGCGCCGGCGCGGCGCGAGCCTGCAAGGCGCGACTGGCCTGTCGGTGCGCCAGGAATTGCAGGCGGACTGCTTCGCGGGCGTATGGGCGAACCATTCACAGCAGCGCCAGCATTGGTTGCAGGAAGGGGATATCGAGTCGGCGATCAATGCCGCCACGGCCATTGGCGACGATGCCTTGCAGGAGCAGTCACAGGGAAGGGTGGTGCCGGATTCCTTCACGCACGGTACCTCGGCGCAACGTGTGCGCTGGTTCCGCACGGGACTGGACAGCGGCGATGTCGGCAAGTGCAACACGTTCTCGGGCGCGATCTGATCCATGACTCACCCTTGCCTGCGCTGTGGCGCATGCTGCGCCACCTACCGCGTCGCCTTCCACTGGCTTGAAACGGACACGGCCGGCGGCATCACGCCGGCCGCACTCACCGAACACCTCGATCCGCATCGCGTGGCGATGCACGGTACGAACGCGTATGAACCGCGTTGCAGGTCGCTCGTGGGCGAGGTCGGTGTGGCCGCGCATTGCGGCGTCTACGCCGTGCGTCCCTCGCCGTGCCACGACCTCAAGCCCGCCTGGGAAGACGGTACGCCGAGCCCGCAGTGCGACAAGGCGCGGATCAGGCATGGCATGGTCCCCCTGACGCCGGCGGATTTCGTGTAGGAGCGCGCAACGCGTGCGCTGAGCATAGTGCCCTGATGCGGCGGATTTTCGTGTAGGAGCGCGCATCGCGCGCGACAGCTTTTCGCGAAGAGCCACAGGACCTGTTGCTCATGGCCTCAAAACATGTCGCGCGCAGGGCGCGCTCCTACCATCGCGGCGGTTTGCCGGGTGGATCAGTAGTCGCGCTTCTTGCGCGGCGGCTTGGCGCCGCCGGGGCGGTTGCCCGATGGGCGGAAGTTGCCGCGGGGGCGCGGCGGGGCGCCGCTCTGCGGCGCTTCGGTGCCGTCCCATTCGCGGATCTTCAGCTGTTGCTGCGCGACCCATACCTTCTTCAGGTGGTTGAAGGTCTCCGCCGGCATGCCGTCGGGCAGGTCGATCAGGCTGTAGTCGTCGCGGATGCTGACGCGGCCGATGAACTTCGCTTCCACGCCGCCCTCGTTGGCGATGGCGCCGACGATGTTGCCGGGCTTCACGCCGTGCTCGTGGCCGACTTCGATGCGGTAGGTGCGCTTGCCGGCCTCGGTGACGTGCGGACGCGGCTGGCGCATGCCTTCACGCACGGGCCGGCGATCGCTGAAATCGCCGCCGTCGCGCGAGGGACGGTCGAAGTCGCGCTGCGGACGCTCGCGGTCGTGTTCGCGCGGCGGGCGCTCGCTGTATTCGCGCTTCGCCGGCGGCTCCAGCAGCAGCGGCTGGTCGCCCTGCGCGATGCGCGCCAGCGCGGCGGCGATCTCGATCGCCGGCACGTTGTGCTCCTGCTCGTACTTCTCCACAAGCTGCTGGAACAGGCCCAGGTCGCCGGTGGCCAGCGTATCGGTGATGCGCTGGTTGAACTTGGTCACGCGGGTGTCGTTCACCGCCTCGATCGTGGGCAGCTGCATCTGCTCGATCGGCTGGCGCGTGGCGCGTTCGATCTGGCGGAGCAGGTTGCGCTCGCGCGGGGTGACGAACAGGATCGCCTCGCCGCTGCGGCCCGCACGGCCGGTGCGGCCGATGCGGTGCACGTACGACTCGGTGTCGTGCGGAATGTCGTAATTGAGCACGTGGCTGATGCGCTCCACGTCGAGGCCGCGCGCGGCCACGTCGGTGGCGATCAGGATGTCGAGCTTGCCGGTCTTGAGCTGGTCGATCACGCGCTCGCGCTGGGCCTGGGCGATGTCGCCGTTGATGGCCGCCGCGGCGAAGCCGCGCGCCTGCAGCTTGCTGGCGAGTTCCTCGGTGGCCTGCTTGGTGCGGGCGAAGACGATCATCGCGTCGAAGCTCTCGGCTTCGAGGATGCGCGTCAGGGCGTCGAGCTTGTGCACGCCGCTGACCCACCAGTAACGCTGGCGGATGTTCGCCGCGGTGGTGGTCTTGTTCTTGATCGTGACCTCGGACGGGTCCTTCAGGTACGTCTGCGCGATGCGCCGGATCGGCGCCGGCATGGTCGCGGAGAACAGCGCCACCTGACGGCCTTCCGGCGTGGCCTGGAGCAGCTTCTCGACGTCGTCGATGAAGCCCATGCGCAGCATCTCGTCGGCCTCGTCGAGCACCATGAAACGCAGGCCGGAAAGGTCCAGCGTGCCCTTGTCGAGGTGGTCGATGACGCGGCCGGGCGTGCCCACGATGACCTGGGCGCCGCGCTTCAGGCCCTGCAGCTGCGGACCGTAGCTCTGGCCGCCGTAGATGGGCAGCACCTGGAAGCCGGGCAGGTAGGTGGCGTACTTCTGGAACGCCTCGGCCACCTGGATGGCCAGCTCGCGCGTGGGCGCGAGGACCAGGGCCTGCGGCTTGTTGCCGGCCCTGAGGTCGAGGCGCGAGAGGATGGGCAGGGCGAAGGCAGCGGTCTTGCCGGTGCCGGTCTGCGCCTGGCCGATCACGTCGCGGCCTTCGAGCAGGGCCGGAATGGTGGCGGCCTGGATGGGGGAGGGGGTCTCATAGCCCACCTCGGTCAGCGCGCGCACGACGTTGGCGTCGAGGGCAAGCGCGCTGAAACCGGGCAGGGCCGGAGCGTTGTCGATATCGGGGGATGGCATGGCGACCTCAGGGAGGGGCGCGGCGGCGACATTCGGCGCCGGGCAGTACGCCTATTGTAGCAGCGATGCGCGAGGTTCGCCGGGGGTCGTGGCCGTATGTCGCGTCGGCGCTACACTCTCCGGTCAGCTTTGCGTAAGGGAGCGGTCCCATGACGGCCATCGAGACGGTTTCGGAACAGCGCTGCTTCGGCGGCACCCAGGGCTTTTATACGCACGTGTCGGAGGCATGCGGCGGACCCATGCGCTTCGCCGTCTTCATGCCGCCGGCCGCGGAACAGGGGCCGGTCCCGGTGCTCTGGTACCTCGCGGGCCTCACCTGCACCGCGGAGACCTTCACGATCAAGGCGGGCGCGCAGCGCCTCGCCTCGGAATTGGGTCTGGCCCTGGTCATGCCGGACACGAGCCCGCGCGACACCGGCCTGCCGGGCGCCACGGGCGACTGGGAGTTCGGCGAAGGGGCCGGCTTCTACCTGGACGCCACCGAGGCACCGTGGAGCGAACGCTTCCGCATGTACAGCTACGTCGTGGACGAATTGCCGCGCCTGCTCCCGGAGCGTTTCCACGTCGACATGGGACGGCAGGGCATCTTCGGCCACTCGATGGGCGGTCACGGCGCGCTGACCATCGCCTTGCGCAATCCCGGCCGCTTCCGTTCCGTCTCGGCATTCGCGCCCATCGTCGCGCCGGCACTCGTGCCGTGGGGCGAGAAGGCCTTCTCGCGTTACCTCGGCGAGGATCGCAAGGCCTGGGAACGTCATGACGCCACCGCGCTGGTCAGGAGCGGTGCGCGTTTCGACGGCAGCATCCTCGTCGACCAGGGCGAGGCGGACGGTTTCCTCGTCAACCAGCTGCAGCCGCAGCGGTTCGAGGCCGCATGCGAGAAGGCGGGACAGCCGCTCGAACTGCGCATGCACCCGGGCTACGACCACAGCTATTACTTCATCCAGACCTTCGTGGAGGACCACCTGCGCCACCACGCGAAAGCGCTGAGCGCATGAGCGAACCGATCCGCATGCGCACCGTGCGCACCGTGATCCGCCTGCTCGACGTGGAGGATGCGGAACTGTTGCGGCGTTATCGCCTGGAAAACCGCGAGCACCTCGCCCCCTGGGAGCCGTTGCGGACGGAGTCGCATTATTCGCTGGACGGCTGCCGGATGGCGATCGAGGCCGGACTCGAGGCGGCACGTGCCGACCGTGGCTATCCATTCGCCGTGCTGACGCCGGACGCCTCCGAGATGATCGGCAGCTTCACCTTCGCCAACGTGGTGCGCGGGGTCTTCCAGGCCTGCCACCTCGGCTATGGCATCGCGGCCAGGCACGAAGGGAAGGGCCTCATGTTCGAGGCCCTCGACGCCGCCGTGCGCTACGCGTTTGGCCCGCTGGACTTCCATCGGGTGATGGCGAACTACATGCCGCGCAACGAACGCAGCGGCCGCCTGCTCGAACGCCTTGGCTTCGAGAAGGAAGGCTTCGCGAAGCGCTATCTGAAAATCGACGGTTTATGGGAGGACCACGTCCTCACCGCGAAGATCCGCGCGAACGGCTGAGTGGTGCCCCGCCGAGAACAGCGCGCGCCACGCGCCGCGTTCTTCCCACGCCAGCAGCAGATAGATCGCGAGCAACGGCACGTGCGGGCCGAGCGTCTGTCCTTCGGTAACGAAGGAGTAACCGAAGATGACGACGACGGGTGCGGCCAGCAGCAGCAACGCGAGCGGCACGAGCCGCGCCGCCATGAGCGCTACGCCGGCGTAAACGAAGATCACGCCGATCAGCGGTTCGACGAAGCCGCTGGCCTCGAGGCCGGCGAGGAAGGCACGCCCCGCCGCGGTGTGCGGCGCGGGCGGCTGCCAGAAGGCGAAGATGTGGTTCAGGCCGGAAAAGGTAAAGAACGCGCCGAAAATCGTGCGCAGCACGACGACGCTGTAACGGTAAAGTCGGGACATGCGGGTACTACCTGGATGGGATGGCCTGCCATCCCGCATGATCCCGATTGCCGCATGAGCGAGCTATTGCCCATGCGGCTAGGCCATCAGGCCTTGTTCGTGGCCGGTCCGCGGCGCTGACGGCGACGCTTGTGGCTGCCGGTGCTTTCGCCGCTGCCCGCGGCGGAATGGCCGTGCGGACGGTGCGAAGGCGGACGGCCGCCACCGCTGCCACCCTGGCGGGCGCTGTTGCCGCCGGGCCGGCCCTGGCCGCCGCCCTGGCGCTGTTGCTGCTTCGGGCGCGGGGCACCGGCGTCGAGGCGCAACGGCGTGCTGGGTTCGAAGCCCGACATGTTGCGGATGGAGAGATCGGTCTTCAGCAGGCGGCCGATGTCGCGGAGCAGGCCGGACTCGTCGTGGCTCACCAGCGAGATCGCTTCGCCTTCCGCGCCCGCGCGTCCGGTACGGCCGATGCGGTGCACGTAATCCTCGGCAACCATCGGCAGGTCGAAGTTGATCACCACCGGGAGCTGGTCGATGTCGATGCCGCGCGCGGCGATATCGGTCGCCACCAGCACGGTGACGCGGCTGCTCTTGAAGTCCGACAGGGCGCGCGTACGTGCGTTCTGGCTCTTGTTGCCATGGATCGCGGCCGCGCGTATGCCGGCCTGCTCGAGATGGCGCACGAGCTTGTCGGCGCCGTGCTTGGTCCGGCTGAACACCAGGGTCTGGCGACGGCTGTCCTGGGCGAGGATGTGCAGCAGCAGGTCACGCTTGTTGGCCGCATCCACCGGATGCACCACGTGGGTGACGGTGTTGGCGACGGTATTCGCCGGCGTGGTCGAGACTTCACGCGGATCGCGCATGAACTGCTGAGCGAGCGCCTTGATCTCCGGCGCGAAGGTAGCCGAGAAGAGCAGCGTCTGGCGCTGCTTCGGCAGCGCGGCGAGGATGCGCTTGAGCGCCGGGAGGAAGCCCATGTCGAGCATGCGGTCGGCTTCGTCGAGCACAAGCACGTCCACCTTCGACAGGTCCACCGAGCGCTGCTGCATGTGGTCGATCAGACGGCCCGGGGTGGCCACCACGATGTCGACGCCGCGGCGCAGCGCCTGCAACTGGTTGCCCATGCCGACGCCGCCGAAGATCACGGTGCTGGAAAGGCGCAGGTGCTTGCCGTAATCGCGCAGGTTTTCCTGCACCTGGGCGGCGAGTTCGCGGGTAGGCGTGAGGATCAGGGCGCGGATCGGACGGCGGCCCTCGGTACGTGCCTCCCGGGAGAGGCGATGGAGCAAGGGCAGCGAGAACGCGGCGGTCTTGCCGGTACCCGTCTGCGCGGCGGCCATCAGGTCGTGGCCGGCGAGCACCTCCGGGATGGCGGCGGCCTGGATGGGCGTGGGCTTCTCATAGCCGGCCTCGGAAAGCGCGCGCAGCAACGCGGGCGCAAGGCCCAGCGAATCGAAAGACATGGAACAACTCCTGCGTGACTCGAGCGTTCCCTGGAACCGCGCTGCGAGTTATGGATTTGGCGGCCGCGAGCCATGACGAAGACAGCAGGCTGGCCGGTGTCGCGCGCGCTTCCGGAGGTGGGGGAACGGGCGGGAGAATCTCCACGCCGGGGGTCCGCAAGGGAGTCGGAGCGCAGGCACGACCCGGGGAGTATACCGTATTGCGACGCACAATGTACGCCACTGTAGGAGCGCGCCTTGCGCGCGACAGTCTTTCGCCCCGGTTTCCAAGCTGGCGCGCCAGCCCCCCCACTCACAGCCCCAAAAGATGTCGCGCGCAAGGCGCGCTCCTACAACGCGCGGGGCGCGCTCCTGCAAAAAGCTAGCGCGCGGGCTCTACGACTGCGCCTGCCTTGAAGCGGTCATCAACCAGCTGTTGTACGGCGTGCGGCCGAACAGCGGCTGGAAATCGACACGGATGCCCCGGGGCTCGAGCACCTCGCGGATATCGTCTTCGGTCGGGAAATATTGCGCTCCGCCGGGGATCCACCCTACCGCCTTGATGAACTTCTCCTCCCACACCGTGGCCCGGTAACGCCACGAGCCGTCGCGGATGACGTTGCGCAGGATCAGCAAGCCGTCGTCGGCAAGATGGTCGACGGCAAAAGCGAGCAGCTCGGACTGGCGTTCGCGCGGCAGGTAATGCAGTACGTCGAGCATCGCCACATGGCCACGCACGGGTTGCGGCGTGGCTGCGTCCGTCTGGTGCAGGGCGATCTCGTCCCCCAGCCCCGCGCGTTCCGCCGCGTCGCGGCCCATGGCGATCTTGCGGCTGTCGTGATCGAGACCGAGATAGCCATCGAGGACATTGCAGGCGTGCAGGTAGTGACCCAGCAGGCCCAAACCGCAGCCAATGTCCAGCACGGGCAGCCGGCGCCCGGCGATGGCCCTCGCGGTGGCCCCGTAGACGGGATCGGTAGCCAGCTTGCCGTGGATGTAGATCCGGTCGCCGCGGCGACTGAACCGGGCGGCGATGCGTCGCCTCGTGCGGCTATCGGGAATCATGCGGATCTCCGTCCGTCGGTCGGGAGGGCCGGGACGACGATCGTCCCGGCCACCGAGGCTAGCGCTGCGGCTGCGGCCGGGCGCTGTCTTTGTTGACGTACTCGTCATACTCGCCCTTGTCCACCTTGCCGTCGTGATTCTTGTCGGCCTCGGGGAAGTGGGCGCGGAGCGTCTTCAGTGCCTCGACATCCTTGGGCACGTCGCCACGCTTGATGTAGCCCTTGTTGTCCTTGTCGAGTTCCGAAAACGACGGTGCGCCGCTGCTGCTGCCGGACTGATCCTGCGGCGGTGCGGGTCGGGCAAAAGCCGCGCCGGTGGCGACGCTGGCCAGCAGTGCGAATGAAACGATCGATCGCGAGTACTTCATCGAGTCCTCCGTCTGTCGTGAGAAGGTCAGTGTAACGGGACACTGTCATGGCGCCGTGAGGCGCCCGTTGGATAGTAGCGCTGTGTTAGCCTCGGCGCGCCCGATCGCTTGAGGAAATTCTCAATGCCGCTACCAGCCGCGCTGCGCGAACTCGATCACACGCAACGGCATACCGTCCTCGCCAGCTTCCTCGGCTGGACGCTCGACGCCTTCGATTACTTCCTGCTCACCTTCGTCATCCTCGCGGTGGCGCACGAATTCAACGTGCCGAAGCAGGAGGTCACCTACGGCCTGTTCCTGACCTTGGCGGCCCGCCCGATCGGGGCGCTCCTCTTCGGCCGGCTGGCGGATCGCTACGGGCGCCGTCCGGTGCTGATGATCGACATCGTCCTGTTCTCGGTGCTCGAGCTGGCCTGCGCCTTTTCGCCCAGCCTCGGCGTGCTGCTCGGCCTGCGCTTCCTGTTCGGCATCGCTATGGGCGGCGAGTGGGGCATCGGCGCCTCGCTGGCCATGGAGTCGATTCCGGCACGGTCGCGCGGCTTCGTTTCGGGGCTGCTGCAAAGCGGTTATCCCTGCGGGTTCTTCCTCGCCGCGCTGGTCAACTGGTTGCTGGTGGACGCGATCGGCTGGCGTGGCTTGTTCGTCGTAGGCGCGCTTCCCGCGCTGCTGGTCCTGTACATCCGGCGCAAGGTGCCCGAGTCGCCGGTGTGGGAAGGGCGCCGCCACCAGGCGCGCGAAAGCGTCTTCGTGTCGATGCGCGGGTACTGGAAGCTGTTCGTCTACCTCATGCTGCTGATGGCGGCCTTCAACATGTTCAGCCACGGCTCGCAGGACATGTATCCCACCTTCATCCAGACCCAGCTAAAGATTCCCGCCGGCTCGGGTACCGCGTTCATGCTGACGGCCCTGCTCAACCTGGGCGCACTTGCCGGCGGCCTCGCCTTCGGTTCGCTGTCGGAGAAGATCGGGCGCCGGAAGGCGATCATCATCGCCGCGTTGCTGGCCATTCCGGTCATTCCGCTATGGACCTACGGCGGCTCGCTGCTGCTTCTCGGTCTCGGTGCCTTCCTGATCCAGGTGATGGTGCAGGGCGCGTGGGGTGTGGTGCCCACCCACCTCAACGAACTGGCCCCCGACGCGGTACGCGGGACACTGCCGGGATTCGCCTACCAGATGGGCAACCTGCTGGCCGCGATCACGGCCACCGCCCAGACCTGGCTGGCCGAGCGGCGCGGCGGGGATTTCGCCTTCGCCATGTCCACCTGGATCGCCGCGGTGGCGATCCTGCTGGCCGTGCTGGCCTGGCTGGGGCCGGAGGCGCGCGGCGTGGGCTTCGGCCGGGCCCGCGCGCCGGGTGACGGCGGGGCCGGGCACGGCTAAAATCCCCCGTTTTCCTCTGGTGGAAACCAACATGCAGGCTGGCAAGGGCAAGGTCGTCTCGTTCCATTACTCCCTCACCGTGGACGGCGAGAAGGTCGAAAGCTCGATCGAAGGCGGTGAACCGTTGTGGATCCTGCTCGGCCACGGCCAGCTGATTCCGGGACTGGAAGCGGGTCTGGAAGGCAAGTCGGTGGGCGACACCTTCGACGTCGAGATCGCCCCGGAGCAGGGATACGGTCCGCGCCAGGAAGGCCTGACCCAGCGCGTGCCGAAGAAGTACTTCCCGCAGCAGGGCAAGGGCCTGAAAGCCGGCGACACCACCGTCCTCTCGCTGAAGGAAGGCGGCAACCGCGTCGTCGTGGTGAAGAAGGTGGGCTCCAGTGTGGTCGACGTCGACCTCAACCACCCGATGGCGGGCAAGACCCTCAACTTCCACGTCGACGTGCAGACCGTGCGCGACGCCTCGGAAGAAGAGATCGCCCACGGCCACGCCCATCCGAACGGCGACGGGGCGCACTGAGCGTCGTCCTTGCGAGAGCGATGAGGCGCTGGATTCCTGCCTTCGCAGGAATGACGATCGTTCTTCGTCCCTGCGAAGGCAGGGACCCAGTGACTTATCGCGCGAGGATGCAGCGGCCCGCGTTATCAGCCACGCATACACAACTGCTACAAAGAAGAACGGCGCCCGAGGGCGCCGTTCTTCTTCGTCTCGCAGTGAGCGTGGCTCAGACGACTTTCTTACCGTTAACCGAGATATCGACATCGATATTGCCGCGGGTGGCGTGCGAATACGGGCAGACTTCCTCGTGCGCCTTCTTCACGATGTCCTGGGCGGTCGCGTCGTCCACGCCCGGCAGGCTCACTTCCAGCTTCGCCTGAATGGCGAAGCCTGAACCTTCGCGCGGGCCGATGCCGACGCTGCTCGCGATCGAGGCGCCATCGACCTTGACCTTCTTCTGGCCGGCGACGAAGCGAACGGCTCCTTCGAAGCAGGCGGCGTAGCCGACGGCAAAGAGCTGTTCGGGATTCGTGCCGCCGCCGTTGCCACCCATTTCCTTCGGCAGGCGCAGGTCGACCTTGATCTGGCCATCATCGGTCTCGCCGTGGCCTTCGCGGCCGCCTTCGACCTTGGCATGCGCCGTGTAGAGAATCTTCTGTACCTTCGAGATGTTGCTCATATGCTGTCCTTGGGTGAGGGTGGAGTCTCTGTTCGAGTGGACGCGATTCGCCAAGCGTATCGTGATGTCCCAGTCGGATGAGTCAGTTCAGAACGCGCCGGCCATAGGCGAAGTTCTGTTTCCAGTAGGCGCCGTCCAGATCGTCCAAGCGTACCGTGCCGCCCGAGTTGGGCGCATGGACAAAACGGCCTTTTCCGACATAGACGCCTACATGGGTAATGTGGCCATGGCCGAAGAAAACCAGGTCGCCGCTGGCCAGTTCGTCTTCACGCACCTTGGGCTTGTCGAGGTCGGCCATCTCGGCGGACGTGCGCGGCAGGCGCAGCCCGGTGGACGTCATGTAGATGTAATTGATCAGCCCGCTGCAATCGAAGCCGCCCTGGGGCGTGTTGCCGCCCCAGCGGTAGGGCGTGCCGACCAGGCCGATGGCACGGAAGAGGACGTCGTTGGCGGCATCGGCCGGCGGTGCGGCTGCCGGTGTCATCGACCAGCTCAGGTTCTTCGCGATGGGCACGGCCGAGGCCGGGTTGCGGCGCTGCGAGGACGACGGTTTGTGCGGAGCGCCGCCGCAGGCGGCGAGGAGAATCGCCGTGGCCGTGACGGCAAGCAAACCGGAGCAGGTGCGGAAGCGGGGGCGGTGCTGGGCTGGGATCATCGAGCGCTCCCTGACGGATCGGGTCGGAATGAGGATAGCAATTCAATAAGTTGCAGGGAATACCTGCCAAACCGCACGAATTTACTCAACGGACAGGGGCGGTAGAATGTCCGGATGGACAGATCCCGAAGCGACGTGCTGATCATGGGTGGGGGCGTGATCGGCCTGGCCTGCGCGCTCTACCTGCTGAAGGCAGGAGCCAGCGTGCGGATACTGGAGCAGGGACTTCCCGGCAGCGGCAGTTCGCATGGCAATTGCGGCACCGTCACACCCAGCCACGCGGCGCCGCTGACGATGCCCGGCATGGTCGGCACCGCCCTGCGTTCGCTGCTGCGGCGCGACGCGCCGCTCTACGTGAATCCCCGGCCGGACGGCGCTAGGGCCCGGTGGTTGCTCGGTTTCGCCCGGCACTGCAACTGGCGCGACTTCCAACGGGCGGGCGAGGCACGCGGCGCGATCCTGGCCCGTTCCCGCGCCTTGCTGGACGAACTCGTCGCCACCGACGGGCTCGATTGCGAGTTCGAAGCGGTGGGCGAGTTGTATGTGTACCGGGAGGAACGCTCGTTGCGCGCCGATCGGCGGCACGTGAAGCTGCTGCGCGATCTCGGCATGGACGTGCGCGAGCTCGACGGCGACGAGACGATGGCGCTGGAGCCCGTTCTGCGCGATGGCGTGGTGGGTGGCTTGTTGCACCCCGGCGATGCGCGCCTGCGCCCCGACCGCTTCGTCGCCGAACTCGCGCGCCGCGTACGCGAACTCGGTGGCGCCATCGAAACCGGTGCCCGGGTAGACGAGTTCGTCTTCGACGGCGCACGGATTTCGCACGTGCGCACGACGGGAGGCGTGTTCAGCGGCGGGCATGTCGTGATGGCGCTGGGCGCGTGGTCGCCGCTGGTCGGCAAACTGCTCCACATCCGGCTGCCCATGCAGCCCGGCAAGGGCTACTCACTGACCTGGGAACGCCCGCCCGGACGCGCGCCGCGTCACTCGCTGGTCTTGCGCGAAGCGGCGGTCTGCGTGACGCCGTGGCAATCGGGCTACCGCCTGGGCAGCACCATGGAATTTTCCGGTTTCGAGGAAGGCCTCAACGAAGTACGTATCGAAGCGCTGCGGCGCGGCGCGGCCACCTACCTGCACGAGCCCGAGGGCCGCGGCGAAGTCACGCCGTGGTGGGGCTGGCGCCCGATGAGCGTGGACGAGGTACCGATCATCGGACCGAGCACGCGCTGGTCGAACCTCGCGTATGCCACCGCGCACGGCATGCTAGGCATCAGCATGTCGGCCGCGACAGGCGAGCTGCTTGCGAGCCTGCTCGCCGGCCCGGCGCCTACCCTGGACCCCTTGCCGTATTCGCCTGCGCGATTCGGTCTTTGAATGCATTGGAGAAAGGCATGACGGTGGAACACTTCGACCTGATCGTCATCGGCGGCGGCTCAGGCGGGCTGGCCGCGGCGATCCGCGCGTCGAAACATGGCGCGAAGGTCGCGTTGCTGGAACCCCGCGAGCTCGGCGGCACCTGCGTCAACGCCGGCTGCGTGCCGAAGAAGGCGATGTGGTACGCGGCGCAGATGGCCGAGGCGCAATACATCGCGGTCGACTACGGCTTCCACGACAAGCCCGGCAGCCTCGACTGGCCGCGCTTCATCGAGCGCCGCCAGGCCTACGTCGACCGCATCCACGTCAAATACAAGCAGTTGCTGGACCTGGGCCATGTCACCGTCATCAGGGAGGCCGGCCGCTTCGTCGCCCGCGATCGAATCCAGGCCGGATCCCGCGAGTTGACCGCGCCGCACGTGGTCATCGCCACGGGTTCCGCGCCGAACCGGCTGGACAAGCCCGGCTTCGACCGGGCGATCACCTCCGACGAGTTCTTCGACCTGCGCGCATGCCCGCGCCGTACGGCGATCATCGGGGGCGGTTACATCGCCGCGGAGCTCGGCGGCGTGCTGCGCGCACTGGGTGGCGACGTGGACATGTACGTGCGCGGCCGCCTCATGGGCGGATTCGACGAGGAAATGGCGGTCGGCCTAGGCGAGGAAATGCGTCAGCACGGCATCCGGATCAACTACGGCTGCGAGATCGAAGCATTGCATGAGAAGGACGGCGTGTTCCTGCTCGATTGCAACCGCGGCGACCATCCCGGCCCCTACGATTGCATGATCCTGGCGGTCGGCAGGCACGCGAACGTGGCGGCGCTCGATATCCACCGGATCGGCCTGCGCACGGGCGACCACGGGCATGTGGAGGTCGACGACTACCAGAACACCAACGTGCCGGGGGTCTATGCGGTCGGCGACGTGACCCAGCGCATGGCGCTGACCCCCGTGGCGGTGTCGGCGGGGCGCAAGCTGGCCGACCGGCTGTTCGGCGGCCAGCCGGAAGCGAAGCTGGATTACCACAACATTCCCAGCGTGGTGTTCTCGCACCCGCCGCTGGGCACCATAGGCATGTCCGAAGAGCAGGCGCGCAAGCACTACGGTGCCGACGTGCACCTCTACAAGCAGTCGTTCGTGCCGATGCACCTCGCGCTGGCGCAGCGGCCGATGACCACCCGGTTCAAGCTGATCTGCGTGGGCGAGGATTCGCGCATCGTGGGCATGCAGATGCTGGGCCCGGGCGTGGACGAAATCCTCCAGGGCTTCGCCGTGGCCATCAAGATGGGCGCGACCAAGGCCGACCTGGACGCCACCCTGGCCATCCATCCCACCGTGGCCGAAGAGATGGTGCTGATGGGGGATCGCGTGCCCGGATGAGCGGTACACTGCCTGCATGAGCCCGTATACCCTGCATCGCGGCACCGCGCCGCTCCTGATCAGCCTCCCGCATAACGGCAGCCTCATTCCGGACGACCTCGCTGCGCGCATGAAACGCCCGGCGCGACGCTCGCCGGATACGGACTGGCACGTGGCGGAGCTTTACGACTTCGCCCGCAACATGGGTGCCAGCGTCATCCGCCCGGTCGCCTCGCGGTACGTGGTCGACCTCAACCGCCCGGCGGACGGCCACGCGCTTTACCCCGGCAAGAACGAGACCGGTCTGGTGCCGACGATCCTCTTCAGCGGCGAGCCGATCTATCGTCCCGGCGCGGAGCCGGCGGCGGACGAGATCGCGGACCGCGTCAAGCGCTGGTGGAAGCCGTACCACCGCGCGCTGGCCGACGAACTGAACCGCTTGCGCAAGGAGCATGGCCGCGTGGTGCTGTGGGAAGGGCATTCCATCCGCAGCCACGTGCCGATGCTGTTCGAGGGCCGTCTTCCCGACTTCAACATCGGCACGGCCGATGGCGCGAGCTGCTCGCCTGAGCTGCAGTCACGGCTCGCCGCATTGCTGGAACGCCAGGGCGACTACACCCACGCCGTGAACGGCCGCTTCAAGGGCGGCTACATCACCCGCAACTATGGCCGGCCGGAACAGGGCATCGACGCCGTGCAGCTGGAACTCGCCCAGCTCAACTACATGGACGAGGACTCGTTCGAATACCTGCCGGCAAAGGCGGCGAACGTGCAGCTGCTGATCGGCGAGATGCTGAAGGTCTGCCTTGACCGCGCGCGCGGGCCGACATTGTAGGAGCGCGCTTTGCGCGCGACAGCCTTTCGCGCCAGTCCTGACGCTGGCGCGCGAGCTTTGGGACACGGCCTCAAAAGATGTCGCGCGCAAGGCGCGCTCCTACAGGGCCGCCACGCACTTCAGTTCGATGGCGATCGGCGTCGGCAGGGCGTTGACCTCCACCGTCGTCCGGCATGCATCCACGCCGGCGAAGGCCTCGGCATAAAGCCGGTTGTACGTCGCGAAATCGTGCGTCATGTCGGTGAGGTAGACGGTGACGTCCACCAGGTCTTCGAAGCGTGCCCCGCTGGCCTCCAGCACCGCGCGCACGTTGGCGAACACCTGCCGGCATTGCGCCTCGATGTCATAGGAAAGCAGGTTGCCGTCCGCATCCATCACGTTTCCCGGGATGGCATTCGTCGCCGGCTCGCGCGGCCCGATGCCCGAGAGGAACAACAGCTGGCCTACGCGGCGCGCATGCGGATAGGCACCGACCGGGGCGGGGGCGCCTTCGACGCGGATGATGTCATTGGCCATGGTCGATGCAGATGTTCCTGGCTTCGGTGAAGAAACGCATGGCTTCGAAGCCGCCTTCGCGGCCCACGCCGGATTGTTTGCTGCCGCCGAACGGCGTGCGCAGGTCGCGCAGCATCCAGCAGTTGACCCAGACGATGCCGAATTCCAGCTTCGCCGCGAAGCGGTGCGCACGCGACACGTCGCGTGTCCACACCGAGGCCGCGAGGCCGTACGGCGTTCCGTTCGCGATGGTGAGGGCCTCCTCTTCGGTGTCAAAGGGGATCAACGTGACCACAGGCCCGAAGATCTCCTCCTGGTTCGTCGCAGCGTCCGGCGCCAGGCCTTCGATGACCGTGGGTTCGATGAACCACCCATCGGCGCAGCGACCGCCCAGCTCGACACGCCCGCCGCCGGTGAGGATCGTGCCGCCTTCGGCACGGGCCCGCTCGATGCAGCCGCGCACCTTCTCGAAATGCGCCTGCGACACGAGGGCGCCGAGGTCGTTGGCCGGCTCCTGCGGATCGCCGACGCGCAAGGCGCGCACGCGCTGCAGGTAGGCTTCGCGGAAGCGTTCGTAGATGGAACGCTGCACGAGCAAGCGTGAGCCGCAGAGACAGATCTCGCCCTGGTTGGCGAAGCCCGAGCGGACGATCGTGGCCATCGACGCGTCGTCGAAATCGAAATCGCCGAAGACGATCGCGGGATTCTTGCCGCCGAGTTCCAGCGACACCTTCTTCAGCCGCGGCGCGGCGGCGGTGGCGATCGCGATGCCCGTGCGCGTGCTGCCGGTGAAGGAGATGGCCTTGACCTCCTCGTGCGTGACGATGGCTTCGCCGACGGCGGGACCGGTGCCGTGCACGATGTTCAGCACGCCCGCCGGAAAACCCGCCTCCTCGACGAGCGTGCTCAGCAGCCACGCCGTGTACGGGGTGACTTCGGACGGCTTGGCGACGACCGCGTTACCGGCCGCCAGTGCCGGCGCGATCTTCCAGGTGAAGAGGTAGAGGGGGAGGTTCCAGGGGCTGATGCAGCCCACCACGCCGAGCGGCAGGCGCAGCGTGTAGTTGATGGCGCCCTGTTCCATGGCATGCGACTCGCCGCTCCACTGGCCAGCCGCGGCGGCGAAGAAGCGCAGGTTGGCGACGGCTCGGGGGATGTCGAGCGAACGGGCGAGGGCGAGCGGCTTGCCGCTGTCCTGCGATTCGGCTTCGGCGAAGGCATCGAGCCGCTTCTCGATGCCGTCGGCAAGCCGCTGCAGGCAGCGGGCGCGACTCTCGGCGGGAAGCCGCGCCCATGCCGGGGCAGCGCGCGATGCAGCGGCGACGGCGACGGCCACGTCGTCCGCGCCGGAGTCGGGGCAGCGGGCGAACGGCCGCCCGATGGCCGGCTCCATGACATCGAGGTAGCCGCCGCCGAGCGGTGGACACTGCCTGCCGTCGACCAGGTTGGAGAAGACCAGCATGGCTGCCTCAGTTCAGTGCGCGGGTGCGCCCGCCGTCGACGGCGATGCTGACGCCGTTGACATAGCCGGCGGCAGGGCTGGCCAGGAATGCGATCATCGCGGCGACTTCCGCGGGTTCGGCGAAACGCGCTGCGGGGACGCTCGCGAGCAGGCCCTTCTCCACTTCCTCGCGGGTACGGCCCGTCTTCACGCTCGCTTCCACCAGCGATTCGAGGCGTGGCGTGCGCGTATAGCCGGGAAGCACGTTGTTGACGGTGATGCCGTCGGCCGCGACTTCGGCCGCCAGCGTCTTCGCCCAGCCGGCCATGGCCGCGCGCGTGGTGTTGGAGACGCCCAGGTTCGGGATCGGCTCTTTCACCGACGTGGAAATGATGTTCACGATGCGCCCGTAATGCGCCTCGCGCATGCCGGGCAAACAGGCATGGGTGAGTACCTGTGCGGCGACCACGTGCTGGCGGTAGGCGGTGAGGAAGGCGTCGGGCTCGGCATTCCAGACAGGGCCGGGCGGCGGGCCGCCGCTGTTGTTCACGAGGATGTGCACGGCGTGGTCGCCGACGATCTCGGCGACGACCGCGGCGAGGGCTCCGGTGTCCAGCATGTCCACGGCGGCGTGGCGGTGCTTCTGGCCGGGCTGGCCGGCCGGAAGTTCGGCGGCGAGCGCGGCCAGCGCGTCGGCGGAGCGGGAAAGGAGGGTGACGCTGGCACCGAGCTCGGCCAGTTCGAAGGCCGTGGCCCGGCCCAGGCCTTGCGAGGCCCCGCAGACCAGCGCGTGACGACCGGTGAGACGAAGATCCATAAGCGCTCCTGGGAAGGGCAGATCAGCCCTGTTTCATCGCCCACCACTGTATCGCCATCGCGATGAACCAGCACGGCCAGGCGAACCAAGGCGCCAGGCGCCACAGGCGCTGCCAGCGATTCAGGTCGTCGTCGTTGAACAGCGCCGGCGCGTCGGAGCGCAGCACGCGGCGCACGCGCAGCCAGTCGGCCATGCCGTTCGGGCGGCCGGTGTCGGCCTCGACGATGGTTTTCCACTGGTCCGGATAGCGCTTGCGCAGCAGCGCCGTGAAGCGCCACTGCGCGACGAAATGCAGGATGAAGAAAGCGACCGCGCCCAGCAGGAGAAGGAGGTAGAGATAGACCGCGGTCTGCATGGGGATCAGCTGCCCTTTTCTTTGTCTTTGTTCTTCTTTTCCGGGTCTTCACCGAGGAGATCGGTGGTGACCACGCTGCGGATGGTGGAGATCACGCCATTGCCCTGCTGCGCCTTGGAGCATACGGCGTTGTTGATCGCCTTTTTGTATGTGTCGTTCTGCATGCCGATGAACAAGACGCCGTCCGGGCCGTGGGAGATCTTGAAGCTGCCGGCGGGATTCATTTTTACCGGGGCTTCGGCCGAGAACGTGGTGGGCGACTGCTCCCAGTAGGTCTGGCTCTGCTGCTGCTTCGCCGAGGAATACACCACGAGGTAGCGCGCCTTGTCGTCCACCACCTTGAACTTGCCGAAGGCACCCGTGGTTTCGCTGGTCCAGCCGATGTATTCGCACAGCTGGATGTCTTCCGAATGCAGCGGCTGGAAAGCGTCGTCCAGCAACACCACGGTCGGCGCGAACAGGTAGCTTGAGCTGAGCCAGCGGCCGTTGAGCTCCGACTTCATCGCGATGGTGTAGGGCAGCTGCGCCCCCTGCGGCAGGCGGAAGGCGAGGAAGTAGCTGCGGTCGCCGTTCAGGCTCGCCACCGGGCTGTCCTTGTTCAGCTCGAACCGCTGCGGCTGCCACGGCAGCATGTCCTGGTAGGACAGGTCGGCGAAGCTGCCGCAGCAGGGAGACGCCCCTTCGAGCGTCTTCCGCGCGATGTCGATCGTGTTCGTCGGATTCTCCGGTGGACGGAGGTTCGGCGGCACGATGGAGCGGCAGGCGCCCAGCGCCACGAGGGCGAGGACGAGGAGCAGCAGGCGGAGCAGGGAAGGGGGCATCATGATTTTTTTCGTTGCTAGAAGTCGGCACTCCCTGCCGCACGGGGATAGGGGATGGCGTCGCGGATGTTCGCCAGGCCGCAGACATAGACCAGCAGGCGCTCGAAGCCGAGGCCGAAGCCGGCGTGCGGCACGGTGCCGTAGCGGCGCAGGTCGCGATACCAGTCGTACGTGGTCTTGTCGAGATGGAACTGGTCCATGCGGCGATCAAGGTAATCGAGGCGTTCCTCGCGCTGTGAACCGCCGATGATCTCGCCGATGCCGGGCGCGAGCACGTCCATGGCGGCAACGGTCTTCCCGTCGTCGTTCAGACGCATGTAGAAGGCCTTGATCTGTTCGGGATAGTTCATGACGACCACGGGCCGGCCGATATGTTCCTCGGCGAGGTAGCGCTCGTGCTCGGTCTGCAGGTCGACGCCCCAGGCGACGGCGTGCTCGAATTTCTTGCCCGACTTCTGCAGGATCGACACCGCCTCGGTGTAGTCGATGCGCTCGAACGGCTTGGCTATGAAGGCTTCCAGGCGCGCGATGGCATCCGGCTGCACGCGTTCGGCGAAGAACGCCATGTCGTCCGGCCTCTCGTCGAGCACGGCCTTGAAGATGCCCTTGAGGAACAGCTCGGACAGGTCGGCGATGTCGCCGAGGTCGGCGAAGGCGACCTCGGGTTCGACCATCCAGAACTCGGCCAGGTGGCGCGTGGTGTTGGAGTTTTCGGCGCGGAACGTCGGGCCGAACGTGTACACCTTGCTCATCGCCAGGGCGTAGCCCTCGACGTTGAGCTGGCCGGAGACGGTGAGGAAGGCTTCGCGGCCGAAGAAGTCCTTGCGGAAGTCGATGGCGCCCTTGTCGTCGCGCGGCAGGTTGGCCAGGTCCAGCGTGGACAGGCGGAACATGTCGCCCGCGCCTTCGGCGTCGGACGTAGTGATGATCGGCGTGTTGACCCAGAAGAAGCCCTGCTCCGTGAGCAGCCGGTGGATCGCCGTCATCATCGTGTGGCGAACGCGGGTGACGGCGCCGAAGAGGTTCGTGCGCGGGCGCAGGTGGGCGACCTCGCGGAGGAACTCCATCGAGTGCTGCTTGGGCTGGATCGGATAAGTGAGCGGATTCTCCACGAAACCGGCGACCTCGATCCGCGTGGCCTGGATCTCAAAAGCCTGGCCCTTGCCCTGCGAGGGCACGAGCTTGCCCGTGGCGATCACGGCGGCACCGGCGGACAGACGCCTGACCTCCGTCTCATAATTGGCGAGATCGGCGGTGGCGACCACCTGGATGGGGGCGAAGCAGGAGCCATCGCTCACGTTCACGAACGAGAGTCCACCCTTGGACTCGCGCAGGGTGCGTACCCAGCCGCGGACCGTGACCTCGTGTTCGCCTGCGGCCGTGCCGCCGGCGAGAGCCTGCTTGACGCTTACCACCGTCATCGATTGAAACTCCGGAAAGGGCGCCGCATCTAAAGGCGCGTAAGAAGCACGACCCTGCATGATAATGTAAGGGTCGCGTGAACGGCACCGTTCATTCATATAACACGGGCAGAAAACGTTTTCATGATCCAGATCACCCCCGCAGCATCCGAACGCATGCGCAGCTTCCTGGCCCGCGCCCCCGAGGCCGCGGGCGTGCGTTTCGCGGTGAAACGCATGGGTTGCTCGGGCTTCGGCTACGTGGTGGACCTGGCCGGCGAGATCGCGGCGGACGACCGCGTGCTCGACATCGACGGCATCCGCGTCGTCGTGGATCCCAAGAGCCTGCCCCTGGTCGACGGCACCCTCATCGACTTCCAGCGCCAGGGCCTGAACGCCTCGTTCGTGTTCCACAACCCCAACGCTACGGGCGAGTGCGGCTGCGGCGAATCCTTCACCGTCGCCTAGCGGCAGCGCCCCCGTAGGAGCGCGCCCTGCGCGCGACAGTCTTTCGCACCAGTCCCCAAGCTGGCGCGCCAGCTCCAGGGCACGGCCTCAAAACATGTCGCGCGCAGGCGCGCTCCTACGAGGCGGGCTTGCCCTAAGCCCCGGTTTCTCCTTACAATGCGCGGCTGGCCCTCTGAGAAGGAGGGTCTTCTTGCCTCACCGCCTTCGCGCGGGAGGCTGCCATCCCCGAACAGGGGTGCATCCACAAGGAGCCACCATGCGTCATTATGAAGTCGTGTTCCTGGTCCATCCGGACCAGAGCGAACAGGTGCCCGCCATGATCGAGCGTTACAAGACGCTGATCGAAGGCGATAACGGCAAGATCCACCGCCTCGAAGACTGGGGCCGCCGCCAGCTGGCCTACCCGATCGAGAACCTCGCCAAGGCTCACTACGTGATGCTGAACATCGAGGTTTCGCAGAACGCCCTGAACGAGCTCGAGACGGGCTTCCGTTTCAACGACGCCGTCCTGCGCCACCTCGTGATCCGTCGCGACGAAGCCGACACCGAGCAGTCCTTCATCCTCAAGAGCAAGGAAAAGGACGAGCAGAAGGGTTCGCGCCGCCGTGACGACGACGGCGACGACCGCCGTGGCGGTCGCGACAACGACAACGATCGCGACAGCGACGACTAATCGGGGATCACAGCCATGTCCAAGTTTTTCCGCCGCCGCAAGTTCTGCCGTTTCACCGCCGAGGGCGTGAAGGAGATCGATTACAAGGATCTCAACACCCTCCGCCAGTACATCACGGAAAACGGCAAGATCGTCCCGAGCCGTATCACCGGCACGAAGGCCCGTTACCAGCGCCAGCTGGCGACCGCGATCAAGCGCGCTCGCTTCCTCTCGCTGCTGCCGTACACCGACAACCACGACGTCTGATCGTCGCGCGCCCTTTCCATTCGTGGACGGGCGCCCGGTGAAAGACACTCGGACAACCAATCCTGGCTGCATGGGGCCCATCCCGTGCTAACGAAAAGGAACATCCCATGGAACTCATCCTCCTCGAGAAGGTGAAGAACCTCGGCAACCTCGGCGACAAGGTCAACGTCAAGCCGGGCTACGGCCGTAACTTCCTCCTTCCGACCGGCAAGGCCGCGCGTGCCACTGCCGACAACATCGCCGCGTTCGAAGCCCGCCGCGCCGAGTACGAAGCCAAGGCCAAGGAGCAGCTCTCCGGTGCCGAAGGCCGTGCCGCGAAGCTGGAAGGCGCCGAGGTCACGATCGAAGTGAACGCTTCGCCGGAAGGCAAGCTGTTCGGTTCGGTCACCCCGCGCGACGTCGCCGAGGCCCTCACGGCCAAGGGCCTGGACGTCGACAAGAGCGAAGTGATCCAGGCCGAAGGCCCGTTCCGCAACACTGGCGAGTACGAGGTCGTCATCGTCCTCCACGCCGACGTGCAGCAGACGGTCAAGGTCAAGGTCGTCGGCGCGTAAGCTCCGCACCACCTGCGATACCGGACGGGCGCCGAAAGGCGCCCGTTTTCGTTTCTACGCACAAGTTATCCACAGACTTATCCTCTCAACGCTTGAGACGGGTCCGCGTATGATCACCCTCACGGCCTGCCGTCCCGGTCTGGGTGCCGTCCGCAACACGAGGTAATCCATGTCCTTTAATCCTGAGCGAAGCGAGCGCGGCGAGCGTAAGCGCCGGCGCGAGCCGTCCGCCATCGACGCGCTGCGCATCCCCCCGCATTCCATCGAGGCCGAGCAGGCCGTGCTGGGTGGCCTGATGCTTTCGCCGGATTCGCTGGACAAGGTGGCCGACAAGCTCACCGACGACGATTTCTATCGCCGCGACCATCGCCTCATCTGGCGGGCCATCAACGAACTGGCGAACAAGGGCATGCCCTGCGATGCCATCACGCTAGGCGACTGGTTCATTGCCAACGACATGGCCGAAATGGTCGGTGGGGCCACCTACCTCATGGAGCTGGCGAACTCCACGCCGAGCGCCGCGAACATCGGCGCGTATGGCGACATCGTTCGCGAGAAATCCGTGCTGCGCCAGCTGATCGATGCAGGCACGTCGATCACCGAAGACGGCTTCCGCCCCGAGGGCAAGAGCGTCCAGGAAGTGATGGAGCTCGCCGAGCAGCGCGTGTTCCGCATCGCCGAGTCGGGCGCTCGCGGAAGGAAGGACATCGTGTCGGTGCGCGAGGCCACGGCTGAGGCGTTCCGCATGCTCACCGAACGCTACGAAAAGCGCGGCCAGCTCACCGGCCTGTCCACCGGCTTCACCGACCTCGACGAACTCACCTCGGGCCTGCAGCCGTCCGACCTGATCATCATCGCGGCGCGTCCGTCGATGGGCAAGACGGCGTTCGCCCTGAATCTGGCCGAGGCAGCCGCCATGCGCGGCAAGAAGGCCGTCGCGGTGTTCTCCATGGAAATGTCGGCCTCGCAGCTGGCCTTCCGCCTGATTTCATCGCTCGGCCGCGTGCACGCGCAGCACCTGCGCAACGGCGATCTCGCGGAAGAGGACTGGCCGCGCGTCACCTCGGCGATCACGATGCTGTCCGACGCGAAGATCTTCATCGACGACACGCCTGCGATGTCGCCGGTGGAAATGCGTTCGCGCGCGCGTCGCCTGCAGCGCGAGCACGGCCTGGGCCTCATCGTCATCGACTACCTGCAGCTCATGCAGGTGCCGGGCAACTCCGAGAACCGCGCCACGGAGATCTCGGAGATCTCCCGGGGCCTGAAGGCCCTGGCGAAGGAACTCAACGTGCCGGTGATCGCGCTGTCGCAGCTGAACCGCTCGCTGGAACAGCGCGCCGACAAGCGCCCGATGATGTCCGACCTGCGCGAATCCGGCGCTATCGAGCAGGACGCGGACGTGATCATGTTCATCTACCGCGACGAGTACTACAACAAGGAATCGGCGGACAAAGGCCTGGCCGAGATCATCATCGGCAAGCAGCGTAACGGCCCCACCGATACCGTCAAGCTGGCCTTCCTCGGCCATTACACGAAGTTCGAGAACTGGGCTCCCGATTCCTACGTAGGCAGTTTCGACTGACGGTGCGGGAGCCGCTTCAGCGGCGATGGGGGTGCTCGCGGCAAGCATCCCGGGAGCGTAACCTCCAGCCTTACGGAGGTGCGCCATGGATCAGCACTACGACGTCCTCATCATCGGCGCCGGCCTTTCCGGCATCGGCATGGCCTGCCGGCTGGCCCTGGCCTGCCCGGATAAGCGCGTGGGCATCGTCGAGCGGCGCAAGGCCATGGGTGGCACGTGGGACCTGTTCCGTTACCCGGGCGTGCGCTCGGACTCCGACATGTTCACGTTCGGCTTCGGTTTCCGCCCCTGGAACGAACTGGAGGTGCTGGCCGATGGCCCCTCGATCCGGCAGTACGTGATCGACACGGCCCGCGAGTTCGACATCGAGGACAAGATCCTGTTCGGCCTGCGCACGGTCAGTGCCAGCTGGTCGTCCGCGGAACGCCGCTGGACCGTCCACGCACGGCACGACGACGGTTCGGCGCGCGTCTTCACCTGCGGCTTCCTCGTTGGCGCAACCGGCTACTACGATTACGACTGCGGTCATATGCCCGACTTTCCGGGCCTTGCCGAATTCACCGGGCGGATCGTTCATCCGCAGCACTGGCCGGTCGATCTGGATTGGCGGAACAAGCGCGTGGTGGTGATCGGCAGCGGCGCCACGGCCATTACGCTGGTGCCGGCGCTGGCGGAGCAGGCTGCCCACGTGACGATGCTGCAGCGCTCGCCGGGGTACCTCTTTTCCGTGCCTTCGCGCGATGCGATCTCGGCCGCGCTCCTGCGTCTGCTGCCCGGTAAACTCGTTTACGCACTCGCGCGACGGCGGAACATCCTGTTGCAGCGTGTGCTCTACAAGGCGGCGATGCGCTGGCCTTCGCGTATGCGGAAGCTCCTGCTCGGCGCCGTCCGGCGCCAGCTTGGCGACCGCGCTCCGATCGCCGATTTCACCCCGGCTTATGCGCCATGGACCCAGCGCCTGTGCGTCGTGCCCGATGGCGACCTGTTCAAGACCTTGCGCGCGGGCAAGGCCTCCGTGGTGACCGATGAGGTCGCGGGTTTCGAAGGCAACGCGGTCCGCCTGGCCTCGGGGAATGTCCTGGAAGCGGACATCGTCATCAGCGCCACGGGTTTCAATCTCCAGGCCCTCGGCGGCATGCGCGTCGAGGTCGACGGCGTGCCGCGCGATCCCGGAAAGACGCTCACCTACAAGGGCGTTCTGCTCGACGGCATCCCGAACCTCGCCGTGCTTTTCGGCTACATCAACGCATCGTGGACGTTGAAGGTCGACCTGGCCGCGCAATACGTGTGCCGCCTGTTGCGCCATATGGACGAGCGTGGCGCCACGACGGCAACGCCGCGCGCGCCGGAGGACGAGGCGCTCGATGTGTGCATCCTCGACGAGTTGCGTGCCGGCTACGTGGCGCGCGGCGAAGCGTCGATGCCACGGCAGGGCAGGGAAGGACCGTGGCGCGTGAGCCATCGCTACGAGTGGGATCGAAGGACATTGCTGCGAGCGCCGATCGAGGATCCGGCGCTGAGCCTCTCGTAAGCACCGCACCACACGAAAGGAGGTAGTCTCGGGGGCACCACATTCCGGAGAGTATCGATGTTCCGTGCCTGTCTGGTCTTCATTACGTGCCTGTTCGCGGCTAGTGCCCTGGCGTCGCATCGCATCGTTCTCCCAGAACATCCTGCGGCCGGCCAGCGCGCGGACATCGAGAAGCTGCTCAACGACTGGCCGGACCTCGACCGTTACGCCAAGGACAATGCCGCGCTGGCGCCACCAAAGCCCGGCGAGGAGCGCGTCGTTTTCATGGGCGACTCGATCACGGACTTCTGGGGGCGCTCCGTCGGAAAGTTCTTCCCGGGGCGGCCGTACGTTAACCGCGGCATCAGCGGGCAGACGACGCCGCAGATGCTCATCCGTTTCCGTGCGGATGTGATCGCGCTCAAGCCCGCGGTCGTCGTGATCCTCGCCGGTACCAACGACATTGCCGGCAACACCGGTCCTGCGAGCCTGGCGATGATCGAGGACAACCTAGCCTCGATGGCCGACCTGGCCCGGGCACATGGCATACGCGTGGTCATGGCCTCGGTGATGCCCGTGCACGACGATGTCGTGAAGGACCAGACGGCGCAACGGCCGCCGGAGACCGTTCGTGCGCTCAACGCCTGGATCAAGGCGTACGCCGCGCGCGAGCACCTCGTCTTCCTCGACTACTACACGGCGATGGTCGACGCACGCGGCATGTTGAAGAAGGATCTCAGCGACGATGGCCTCCATCCGAACGCCGCGGGTTATGAGGTGATGGCCCCACTTGCGCAGTCGGCCATCGACAAGGCACTGGCTCTCAAGTGAAGGCACCGGCGGGCGCCCTCGGCAGCCTGCCTCTTCGTTGCCCCATGCTTGCCCGCTTGTTGCGGATAGACTGGGCGGTCAGTTGTCACCACCCGATCATTCCCACGCCATGAGCCGCACTACCGTCGCCACCGTCCACCTCGGCGCCCTTCGCCACAACCTTGCCCGCGTTCGTGCGCTGGCGGGGCCAGCCAGGGTCATGGCGGTAGTGAAGGCGGACGCTTACGGCCACGGTCTGGAACGCGTGGCACGCGCCCTCGATGGCGAAGCCGAAGCCTTCGCCGTGGCCGCCATCGCGGACGGGCTTCGCCTCCGCGCGGCCGGGCACCGGCAGCGGATCGTCGTGCTGTCGGGGCCGGACTCGCCGTCGGACCTCGTGGAAATGCAGCGCCTGCGCCTCGATGCGCTGATCCACCACGAGACCCAGCTCCCCTGGCTGGCCAGGGCCGATCCGGCGCGAGGACCGCTGCGAGTCTGGATCAAGGTCGACACCGGCATGCACCGCCTCGGTTTCGCGCCGGAGCGGGCACGGGAGGTCCATGCGAGCCTGCGGGCCATGGCCGTGGTCGAAGGGGAGGTCGGACTCATGACCCACTTCGCCTCGTCCGAGGAATTCGAGGGCCGCGACACCGCGCTGCAGATCGCCCGCTTCCGCGAGGCCACCGAGGGGCTGGAGGGCCCGCGGGCCCTGTCCAACTCGGCCGCCGTGCTGGGCTGGCCGGATGCGCGCGGCGACTGGGTCCGTACCGGTGGCCTGCTTTACGGCCTCTCCGTGGTGGAAGGGCGGTCGGGCGCCGACTTCGGCTTCCGTCCGGCGATGTCGCTCAGCACGCGGCTGGTGGCGATCAATCGTCTCGCGAAGGGCGAGCGCGTTGGCTACAACGGGACCTACGAGTGTCCGGAGGACATGGCCGTGGGCGTCGCCGCCATCGGCTACGGCGACGGTTATCCGCGCAGTGCGGCCGCGGGCACCCCGGTGCTGGTCAACGGCCGCGTCGCGCCGCTGGTGGGGCGCGTATCCATGGATCTCATCACGCTGGACCTGCGCGGGGTGCCGGATGCGCGCGTGGGCGACAAGGTGACGCTCTGGGGCGAAGGCCTGCCCGTGGAAACGGTGGCTGCCTCGGCCGGCACGATCTCCTACGATCTCACCTGCGGCATGACCCGGCGCGTCCTGTTCGTCGAAGACGAGGCCTGATCGCGTCCCTTGCGACGCATCCGCGCTATACATCCCGCTTCGCCTGAGGAACACCGAACGATGGCCAAGGCCAAGACCGCCTACGTCTGCACCCAGTGCGGCGCCGAACACAGCAAATGGCAGGGCCAGTGCGCCGAATGCGGCGAATGGAACGTGTTGTCCGAATTCATGGTGCAGCCGGCGAAGCCGAATGCCGTTTCGACGGGTGCGCGTCGCGGCGGCTATGCCGGCGAGGCCGCGGGTGCGCCGAAGATCACGCCGCTCACCGAAGTGCTCCTGACGGCCGAGGCGCGTACGAATACTGGCATAGGCGAACTCGACCGCGTGCTCGGCGGCGGCCTCGTCGACGGCTCGGTGGTGCTGATCGGCGGTGATCCAGGCATCGGCAAATCGACCCTGCTGCTGCAGATGCTCGGGACCCTGGGTGCGAGCCTGCCCAGTCTCTACGTCACCGGCGAGGAATCGCTGGGGCAGGTCGCAGGCCGCGCGCAGCGCCTCGACCTGCCGCTCGGGCCGCTGCATGCGCTGGCGGAAACCTGCATCGAACGCATCCTCGAGCAGGCCGCGTCCGCGCGTCCGCGGGTGCTTGTGATCGACTCGATCCAGACCATCTGGACGGAACTGCTTACCGCTGCGCCGGGCTCCGTGAGCCAGGTGCGCGAATCGGCGGCGAAGCTCACGCGCTTCGCCAAGGAAACCGGCACCTCGGTGTTCCTCGTCGGTCACGTCACCAAGGAAGGCGGCATCGCCGGCCCGCGCGTGCTGGAGCACATGGTCGATGCGGTGCTGTACTTCGAAGGCGAGTCGGGCAGCCGCTTCCGCGTGCTGCGCGCGTTCAAGAACCGCTTCGGCGCGGTGAACGAACTTGGCGTGTTCGCGATGTCCGATAAGGGCCTGCGCGAAGTGCCGAATCCCTCGGCGATCTTCCTCTCCGCGCACTCCGGGCCGACGCCCGGCAGCGCCGTGATGGTCACCCGCGAAGGCACGCGGCCGCTGCTGGTGGAAGTGCAGGCACTGGTGGACCAGTCCTCGCTCGGCAATCCGCGCCGGGTTGTGCTCGGCCTGGAGCAGAACCGTCTCGCGATGCTGCTCGCCGTGTTGCACCGGCACGGCGGTGTGGCCGCTTATGACCAGGACGTCTTCGTCAACGTAGTGGGCGGCATCCGCGTACAGGAAACCGCATCCGATGTCCCGGTATTGATGGCCGTGCTTTCGAGCCTGCGCGATCGCCCGCTGCCGGAGAAGACCATCGCCTTCGGCGAAGTGGGCCTCTCGGGGGAAATCCGCCCCGTGCCCAACGGCGAGGAGCGCCTGAAGGAAGCAGCCACCCACGGTTTCCGCCGCGCGGTAGTGCCCGCCGCGAACGCGCCGAAGCGCGGCCGCGTGGGCGAGATGGAAATCATCGGCGTCGAACGCCTGTCCCAGGCGATCGACGCCAGCCGGGAGTAGGCTCGGCGATCGTGTCACTTTACGAATGGCGCTGGAAAGCCGATCCCCTATTACATACCATCACACCCAGTTTCGAATCAGAAGGGATATCCATGCGGCCATCCGTCGTGCTCGACCTGAAACGAAGCGCTGTGCGCGAAGCAGTGAGCCGCTTTCGCACGATAAATCCCAGGGTCTTCGGCTCGGTGCTGCATGGTACCGATCAAGACGGTAGCGATATCGATCTTCTCGTCGATGCGCTGCCGGGCGCCACTTTGTTCGACCTTGGCGGGCTTCAGGACGAATTGGAGTCTCTGCTGGGTCTTCACGTCGATCTCCTCACTCCGGCCGATCTGCCGCCGGATTTCCGCGCCAAGGTGCTTGCGGAAGCACGTCCGGTATGAGTGAAAGCCGTCTCTCGGACTATCTCGATCACATGCATCAGGCTGCCACGGATGCTTGTGGCTTCGTGGAAGGGTTGACCAGACAAGACTTTCTTACGGACAAGCGCACTCAGCAGGCCGTTGTTATGAGTCTCATCATCATAGGCGAGGCTGCCACGAAAGTGATGGACGGCTATGCCGCGTTCGCAGCCACCCATGACGAGGTGCCTTGGCGCAGCATGCGCGGCATGCGCAATCGCATTGCCCATGGCTATTTCGACATCAATCTCGATCTGGTGTGGGATACCGTGAAATCGGCACTCCCCAAGTTGCTTGAGCAACTGGCGAGTGTGCGTAAGCGCGTACAGGCGATCGACGCCAGTCGCGAATAGTGCTGTTATGGGGCGCGGTGCAGGATCAGCTCAAGCACCGCCTTGGTGCCGAAGAACGCCAGCAGCAGGACGCCCATGCCGATCAGCGTGAGGTAGACCGCGCGGATGCCGCGCCATCCGTAGCGCCAGCGTCCCCAGAGCAGCACGCCGAAGACGATCCACGCGATGATCGACAGCACCGTCTTGTGCACGAGGTGCTGGCCGAACAGATCGCCGACGAACAGCGCGCCGGTGACGAGGGTGAGGGTGAGCAGCACGAAGCCGACCGCGATCAGGCGGAACAGCAGCACTTCGGTCAGCGTGAGCGGGGGCAGGGCGCGCAGCCAGTGGCCGAAACGGCTGCGGCGCAGGGCGCGTTCCTGGATGGCGAGGAGGATCGCCAGCGCGGCGGCGATCGAAAGGATGCCGAAGGCGAACACCGCGATGGTCACGTGCAGTTCGATCTGCCAGGTCATCGACTGCGGCGCGGTGCGCGGAGCGAGGAACGCATCCACGGCGAGGAAGGCGGCCGACAGCGGAAAGATGAGGATGCCCAGGCCGGCGACGGGGCGCGACAGGTTCACCACCAGGGTGAGCGCCGAGGCGATCCAGGCGACGAGCGAAAGCGCGGCGAAGAAGTGCAGGTCGAGCGTGCCACGATGGGCGGTGAGCAGCAGCGCGCCGTGAGCCAGCGCAGCGAAAGTCGCCAGGGTCATGCCCCAGCGCGCCAGCGGCTGGCCGCCCGTGGCGAGCGGCCTGGCGAGGACGCCGGCGGCGGACAGGTACAGGACGACGGCGGCCAGGGAGAGGGCGGTGACGATCATGGAGGCGCAGTGTGGCATAGCCGCTGCGGGGCGTGAATGCGGCGGGTCGGCATCCGCTATAATCGGTGGTTTATCGCATCACGAACCGAATTCCCCATGTTCGAATCGCTCAGCCAGCGCCTGTCCGACACCGTCAACCGCCTGCGTGGCCGCGGCCGGCTGACCGAGGAAAACATCCGCGAGACCCTCCGCGAAGTGCGCATCGCCCTGCTGGAGGCCGATGTGGCCCTGCCGGTGGTGAAGGCACTGGTCGAGCGCGTGAAGGTGCGCGCCGTGGGCCAGGAAGTCCTGAAGAGCCTCTCGCCGGGCCAGGCCCTGGTGAAGGTCGTCAGCGACGAACTCACCACCCTCATGGGCGCGGCCAACAGCGAGCTGAACCTCGCCGCGCAGCCGCCGGCCGTCGTGCTCATGGCCGGCCTCCAGGGCGCGGGCAAGACCACTACCGTCGGCAAGCTGGCCCGCTTCCTCAAGGAGCGCAAGAAGAAGCGCGTGATGGTCGTGAGCTGCGACGTTTACCGTCCGGCCGCCATCGAGCAGCTGCGCACCCTGGCCAGCCAGGTCGAGGTGTCCTTCTTCCCCTCCGAGGCCGGCCAGAATCCGGTCGATATCGCCAGGGCCGCCGTGGCCGCGGCCCGCCGCGAAGTGATCGACGTGCTGCTGGTGGATACCGCCGGTCGCCTGCACGTCGACGAGGCGATGATGGAGGAGATCAAGGCCCTCCACGGCGCGCTGGACCCGATCGAAACGCTGTTCGTGGTCGATTCCATGACCGGTCAGGACGCCGCGAACGTCGCCAAGGCCTTCGCCGACGCGCTGCCGCTCACCGGCGTGGTGCTGACCAAGACCGACGGCGACGCCCGTGGCGGTGCCGCCCTGTCGGTGCGCTACGTCACCGGCCGTCCCATCAAGTTCCTTGGTGCCGGCGAAAAGAGCGACGCCCTCGAGCCGTTCCATCCGGACCGCGTGGCCCAGCGCATTCTCGGCATGGGCGACGTCCTGTCGCTGGTCGAGGAGGTCGAGCGCAAGGTGGACCAGGAGAAGGCCCAGAAGCTGGCCGAGAAGGTCATCAAGGGCAAGCGCTTCGATCTCAACGATATGCGCGACCAGCTCGAGCAGATGACCAACATGGGTGGCCTGGCCGGCCTCATGGACAAGCTCCCGGGCATGGGCAGCATCCCCGACAGCGTGAAATCCAAGGTCAACGACAACGAGCTGAAGCGCATGGTCGCCATCATCGGCTCGATGACCAAGAAGGAACGCCGCCACCCCGACCTGCTCAACGGGTCGCGCAAGGCCCGCGTGGCGCGGGGCTCGGGCACCCAGCCGGCGGACGTGAACCGCCTGCTGAAGCAGTACATGCAGATGGAAAAAATGATGTCCAAGCTGTCCAAGGGCGGCAGCAAGGGCCTCCTGCGGCAGATGCGCGGCGCCATGAAGGGCATGGGCGGCATGGGTGGGATGATGCCTCCGCGCTGAAACCCCTTCCATTTTGGGAAACTTTCGCTAAAATGTTCGGCTTTACCGCGCCCGCTTCTCGCGCGCGCCTTGCCGGTAAGCGGCACTCTGGAGCTCGTAACTTATGGTCAAGATTCGTCTTTCGCGCGGTGGCGCCAAGGGCCGTCCGTTTTATCACGTCGTCGTGACCGATCAGCGCGCGCCGCGCGATGGTCGCAACATCGAACGCGTCGGTTACTACAACCCGGTCGCTGCCGGCGCCGACAAGCGCCTGGAGCTCGACGTCGCCAAGGTCCAGGCCTGGGTGGCCAAGGGCGCGCAGCTGACCGACAAGGTCCGTGCCCTCGTGAAGGAAGCCGGCAAGCTGGCGGCTTGATGTCAGCGGAGTCCGGGAAGCGCGTCCGCGTAGGGCGCATTGTCGGGCTCCACGGCGTGCAGGGACAGGTCAAGCTCGAAAGCTGGACCGAACCCCGCATCCAGATCTTCCGTTACCAGCCGTGGCTGCTGACCGCGCCGGGCGTGGAAAGGGAGATGAACGGGATCCGCGGTCGCGCGCAGGGCAAAGGCATCGTCGCCACCCTGCCGGGCATCGAGGATCGCGACCAGGCGGCCGCCCTGGTCGGTTGCGAAATCACGGTTTCGCGCGACACGCTGCCGCCGCCCGCGCCGGGCGAGTTCTACTGGACCGATCTCGAAGGCCTCGAGGTCGTCACCATGGAGGACGCGATGCTGGGCCGGGTGAGCCATCTGTTTTCCACCGGGGCCAACGACGTCATGGTGGTGAAGGACGGCGACAGGGAGCGACTGGTTCCATTTGTCCAGGGCCCCTACGTGCATTCGGTCGATTTCGACGCCGGGCGCATCGTGGTGGACTGGGACCCCGAGTTCTGAACGGCGAAGCCTGAAGATCATGCGCATCGACGTGGTTTCGCTGTTTCCCGATTTCGTCCGCCAGTCGGCCGCGATCGGGGTGGTCGGAAGGGCGCAGGAGCGCGAACTGTTGCAGGTGGAAACCTGGAACCCTCGCGATTTCGCCACCGACAATTACCGCACCGTGGATGGTCGTCCCTTCGGTGGGGGCCCCGGCATGGTGATGCTGGTCGAACCCCTGAGAGCGGCGCTTAAGGCGATCCGCGGGGCGGCACCGGAGCCGGTGCATGTGATTTATCTCAGCCCGCAAGGTGCGCGGCTGACGCAGAAACGGGTGGAAGCGCTGGCCAAGATGCCGCGAATCGCCCTGATTTGCGGACGTTACGAGGGTGTGGACGAACGCCTGCTCGAGCACGAGGTCGACGAGGAGCTCTCAATCGGCGATTATGTGCTGTCAGGCGGGGAACTCGGCGCAGCGGTGATCATCGATGCGGTGGGTCGTCTACAGGAAGGCGCGTTGAACGACGCGCAGTCCGCCCAGCAGGACTCCTTCTCGGATGGCCTGCTGGATTGCCCGCATTACACCCGTCCCGTGCATCACGATGCATTGGGCGGCGTGCCGGAGGTGCTGCTTTCCGGCGATCACGCGGCCATTCGCCGCTGGCGTCGCAAGCAGTCGCTGGGTCGTACCTGGCTGCGCCGGCCGGATCTGCTAACGCAGCGTGCGCTCGACGACGAGTCGAGGGCATTGCTGGATGAATTCCGCCGTGACTATGAACGGCTAAACGCTACAACGACAGGTGCGCCATGAACAAACTCCTCCAACAGTTCGAAGCCGAGCAGATCACCCGCCAGCTGCCGGATTTCGGTCCTGGCGATACCGTGATCGTCAACGTGAAGGTGAAGGAAGGTAACCGCGAGCGCGTCCAGGCGTTCGAGGGCATCGTCATCGCCAAGCGCAGCCGCGGCCTCCATTCCGCCTTCACCGTGCGCAAGATCTCGCACGGCACCGGCGTCGAGCGCGTGTTCCAGTCGCACAGCCGCGCGATCGACTCGGTGGAAGTGAAGCGCAAGGGCAAGGTCCGCGGCGCGAAGCTGTACTACCTGCGTGGCCTGGAAGGCAAGGCCGCCCGCATCAAGGAAGACGTCGCCGCCGCCGCTGCCGCCAAGGCCGCGAAGAAGGCCGCCACCGCCGAGTAACCGGCTGGCGCAAGGTGAAAGAAAAGCCCGCGAGCGATCGCGGGCTTTTTGTTTGGCACGGCTGATTTCTGGCGCGGCATGTTTGGAGTGCGCCAGAGCTGCTGTAGGAGCGCGCCTGCGCGCGACAGTTTTTCGCACCAGTCTCCAGGCTCGCGCGCCAGCTCCGGGTCACGGCCTCAAAAGATGTCGCGCGCAGGGCGCGCTCCTACACCGGCATGTATTCCTCGGCCAGCACCTTTGCCGGCTCCTGCAGAAAGTTGCCCTGGATGAAGTCCACGCCGCAGGCGAACAGCAGCGACGTGCTTACGGCGTCTTCGACCCATTCGGCCACCGTCTGCTTGCCGGAGGCGTGGCTTTCCTTGCAGATCTCGGCGATCTTCTTCTGGTTTTCCGGATGCTGCGGCAGGTCGGTCATGAAGCTGCGGTCGATCTTCAGGAAGTCGGTCTCGACATGGGTCAGCAACTGGAACGAGTTGAGCCCCGAGCCGAACTGCTCGATGGCGAAGCCGCCGCCGGCCTTGCGCCAGCCGGAGACGAACTCCTGCGTAGGACGCAGGCTGGTCAGCACCTTCGACTCCGGCATCTCGATGACCAGCTTGCTGCGGCGCAGGTTCGCCGCTTCGAGGCGGCGGATCAGCCACGGCAGCAATTCCGGGTCTTCCAGCGACTGCAGGGTCATCTTCACGAAGTAGGTGGTGGTTAGCCCGTCGTTCTCGCGATGGACGAGGGCGTCGATGGCATGGCCCAGCACCCAGCGGTCGATGGCGGGGAGCAGGCCGTTGCGTTCGGCCACGGGGAAGAAATACGAGGGCAGCACGTCGCCCTTCGGGCCGCGCATGCGGACCAGGATTTCGTAGTACTCGCCGGCCGCGTCCTGCAGGCTGATGATCTGCTGGTGGTACAGGCGCAAACCGTCCTTGGCCAGCGCCTCGCGCACGAGGTCCAGCCAGTACTGCTCGCGCTCCGCGTCGGCCTTCTCGCGCGCGCTGGGGTCGTGCAGTTCCACGCGGTTGCCGCCCTGGTTCTGCGCCGCACGCAGCGCCGCGCTCGCCTGGTCGAGCACGGTTTCGGTGTTGGCGTTCTTCTCGGCCAGCAAGGTGCCGCCGATGGTGATCGTCACCGTCAGCGAACGCGAACCCGCATCGAAGATGGTCTCGGCAATGGTGGTGCGCAGCCGCTCGGTAAGCGCCGCGTGCTCCAGGTCGCCCCGGGAGGAGAGGATCAGGCCCAGCGTATGGTCGCCGACCACGCCGGCGATATCGTCCTCGTCGATCGACTCCGTGACCTTCGCGGCAAGCGCCGCAAGGAGGTGGTCGGCGTTGCCGATGCCGGTGCTGGCAACGATGTCCTTCCAGTTGTCCGGCTCGAGCAGGATGACGGCCTGGCCCGCGCTGCCCGCGGCGGCGGCGGCCACCGCCTCGTCGATGTACTCGAGGGTGCGCGCGCGGTTGAACAGGCCGGTGACCGGATCGCGCTGCAGCTGGGCCACGAGGGCCGCGTCCACGGTCTGCTGGCGGAACACGATCTGCAGGCAGGATTCGCCTTCGAACGTGGCGTGGGCGAAATCGACCATCGCCTTGAAGGTGCTGCCGTCGTCGCGACGGGCCAGCAGTTCCATCGCGGGCGGTACCTTCTCGCCCCTGGAGAGGCTGCGCAGGGTGTTCTTGAATTCATCGGCATGGGTGCCGGCGACCAGGTCGAGGATGGGCAGGCCGAGGAGATCGTCGAACTCGGCGAAGCCGAAGGCCTCGAGGTAGGCCTGGTTGACGCGCACATGCATGCCTTCGTGCACGTAGGCGATGGCATCGCGCGAGGAATCGAGCAGGGCGTCGCAGCGGCGCTCGGTCTCGCGCAGCGCGGTTTCGAGCCGGCGGACGGCGCGACGTGTGGAAAGCGACTCGAATTCGCGCTGGACGACGGCAAGCACCTGGTCCGGACGCTTGCGCAGCGCCACGCCGCGCAGGCCGCTGGTGATCAGGTCCGCCGTGGCGTCGTCATGCAGGCTCTCCACCACGGCGATGAGCGCGAGGTCGCGTCCGCTGGCATCGAGCTGGCGCATCACCGCCACTGGATCGATGCCGGGGACAGTGGGACTCATCAGCACCAGGTCCGGCACGATCTCGTCGAGACAGGCCTTGATCTCATCGGGATTGGTGGCCCGGGCGGGGCGCACCGCGATGCCGCCGTTGCGCAAGACATTGATCAAGAGCTCGGCGTCTTCCACCGAACTTTCGATGAAGAGGATCCTGATGACGTTGTCGTGTTTCATGCCGTTCCGGTTGCTGCTTGCCCATCCCGCGAACCGGATGACCGGCTCGTTCCCCCCATGGCGCGGCCCGGACAGGTCATGCTGACCGGACGCCGCCCATACTAACGCGCGAAATCAGCAATAGGTCGCTTTGCGGGGTCGCCCTGCATTTCACGCACCAGCCGGGGCACCAGGTAGCCCGGGAGACGGGCACGCAGGGCCTCCATGAGCCAGAGGGCCCGGTCGTCGTCCACCTCGAAGTGGGCGGCACCCTGGACCTTGTCGAGCTGGTGCAGGTAGTAGGGCAGGACGCCCGCGGCGAAGGCGCGTTCGCCCAGTGCCGCCAGCGCGCCCACGTCGTCGTTCACGCCACGCAGGAGCACCGCCTGGTTGAGCAGGCTGGCGCCGGCCGCGCGCAGGCGGGCACAGGCCGCGTCCACGCCGGCGTCGAACTCGTTGGCGTGGTTGGCGTGGAGCACCACCACCTTCTGCAGCGGCACGGCGCTCAGCCAGGCCGTGAAAGCCTCGTCGACCCGCTCTGGCAGGACCACCGGCAGGCGCGTGTGGATGCGCAGGCGGATCACGTGGGGCAGCTCGGCCAGCCCCTGGGTCAGTTCCTCGAGCTTGTGCGTCGCCAGCGAGAGCGGGTCGCCACCGGAGAGGATCAGTTCGCGGATCGATGTATCGCCCCGCACGTGGGCCAGCGCCTCGCGCCATTGGGCCGCCGCTGCGATCTCCTCGGCATAGGGGAAGTGCCGGCGGAAGCAATAGCGGCAGTTCACCGCGCAGCTGCCGCTGGCGATCAGGAGGGCCCGGCCATCGTACTTGTGCAGCACGCCGTGGCCGGCCCGGGCGGCCATGTCGCCGACGGCGTCGACCGCATACCCTTCGGTCACCGCGTGCTCCGCGGCTCTCGGGAGCACCTGCAGCAGCAGCGGATCGGCCGGGTCGCCCTGGCTCATCCGCGCCACGAACCCGCGCGGCACGCGCAGCGGGAAGCCGGCATCGTCCAGCGGCAGGAGGTCGGTGCGCTCGGCCAGGCCGACGGCGGCGAGGAGTTCACCTGCATCAGTGATGGATTCCCGCCAGAGTTCACGCCAGTCCCGGACGGGCGGCGATAGGCGGGAAGAGGGGCTTGCGGTTATCATTGCGGACCTTGGATCGGGCCCGGAGGCCCGTGACAGCCTCTATTTTAGCTCTGGAGCAGATTCGCATGGCGACCCTTGGCCTCAATGACGTCAAAACGGGTAAGAAGATCCTTCACAACGGCGATCCGTGGATCATCACCGAGGCCGACTTCATCAAGCCGGGCAAGGGCCAGGCGTTCACCCGCATCAACCTGCGCAACCTGAAGACCGGGCGCACCACCGAGCTCACCCTGAAGTCCAGCGATTCGTACGAAGAGGCCAACGCCGTCGATACCGACGCCACCTTCTCGTACATCGAGGGCTCCGGCGACGATCGCGAGTGGGTCTTCATGCACTCGGAAACCTTCGAGCAGTACCGCGCCAACCTGGCCGCTATGGGCGATGCCTGGAAGTGGCTGAAGGGCGACGAGGAGTGCGTCATCACGCTGTTCAACGAAACGCAGGTCATCGCCGTCCAGGCACCGAAGTTCGTCGAACTCAAGATCGTCGAGACCGATCCGGGCGTGCGCGGCGATACCTCGGGTGGCGGCGGCAAGCCGGCCAAACTGGAAACGGGCGCCGTGGTCCGCGTGCCGCTCTTCGTCAATCAGGACGAAGTGATCCGGGTCGATACGCGCACGGGCGAGTACGACAGCCGCGTCAAGTAAGGCCAGCAATTCGCCCCTCTCTCGCGGCACGGCAGCCCCTCGGGCGCCGTGCCGCTCTTGCATTGAGGCTCCCGACTTCCCCACCGAGAGACCCGGATGACCGCCAGCCGCACCGAAATCGATCTCCTCGTGGAGGCCCGCTGGGTCGTCCCCGTGGAACCGCACGCCGTGGTTCTCGAAGACCATGCCGTGGCCGTGCATGAAGGGGCCATCGTCGCCCTGCTGCCCATCGGGGAGGCGCGTGCCGCCTATGCACCCCGCGAGCGCGTGGTGCTCGACGAACACGCGCTGATCCCGGGCCTGATCAACGCGCACACGCACAACCCCATGACGCTGCTGCGCGGCCTGGCCGACGACCTGCCGCTAATGACCTGGCTGCAAGACCACATCTGGCCGGCCGAAGGCCGCGTGATGGGTCCGGACTTCATCCGCGACGGCGTGGAACTGGCCGTGGCGGAAATGATCCGTGGCGGGACCACCTGCGCCAACGAAAACTATTTCTTCCCGGACGTGATCGCCGCGACCTACCGCGCGATGGGCTTCCGCGCCGTGATCGGCCTGCCGGTGATCGATTTCCCCACCGCCTGGGCGAAAACCTCGGACGAGTACTTCAGCCGCGCGCTGGAAGTGCATGACAGCCTGCGTGGCGAGCCGCTGCTCAGCACGGCCTTCGTGCCGCATGCGCCATACACCGTCTCGGACGAGAACTTCGAACGCATCCGCGTGCTCGCGGACCAGCTCGACATCCCCGTGCACCTGCATACGCACGAGACCGCGCACGAAGTGGAAGAGGCCGTGGCGAAGGACGGCATCCGTCCGTTCCAGCGCCTGCAGAAGCTCGGCCTCGTCAACGACCGCCTCGTCGCCGTACACATGACCCAGCTCACCGACGCTGAAATCGCGGCCTGCGCGAAGGCGGGCGTCTCGGTCGTGCACTGCCCGGAATCGAACCTCAAGCTGGCTTCGGGCTTCTGTCCCGCGGAGAAGCTGCGCGCCGCCGGCGTGAACGTGTGCATCGGCACTGACGGTTGCGCCTCCAACAATGACCTCGACATGTTCGGCGAAATGCGCACCGCGGCCCTGTTGGCGAAGGCCGTGGCGGGCGACGCCGCCGCCTTCGACGCCGCGTACGCGCTGCGCGCCGCCACGCTGAACGGCGCGAAGGCCATCGGCCTTGGCGAGCGCGTGGGGTCGATCGAGCCGGGCAAGCGCGCCGACCTCGCCGCCGTGCGTCTCGATGCGCTGGAAACCCAGCCGCTTTACCATGTGGCATCGCAACTGGTGTACGCCACGGGCCGGCACCAGGTCAGCGACGTCTGGATCGACGGACGGCGGAAGCTCGCCGCCGGGGAACTGATCGACATCGATACCGCCGCCGTCCGCGCGAAGGCGCGCGCCTGGCGCGAACGCATCGCCGCGGAGGACGCAGCATGAACCAGCCCTTGCATCTCTACCTCGTGCTCGCCATGCGCACGCCCGGATTCCAGGCCGAGGCCGGGGTCTCGCACCAGGCGTTCCTCCAGGACCTGATCGAGCAGGACCTGCTCGAACTCACCGGTCCCTTCACCGACAGCAGCGGCGGGGCCTACATCCTGCGCGCGCCCGACCTCGAGACCGCCATGCAGATCGTGCACAGCGATCCGCTGCACATCACCGGCTCGTCGACGCTCACCGTCCACGAGTGGCGCGCACGCCGTCCCGGCAAGGAGGAGTGAACGCCATGCAGAACCAGGGCAATGTCAGCGCGGAAGAAATCGCGCGCTTCGAGAAGCTCGCCGCGCGCTGGTGGGATCCGGACGGCGAATCGCGCCCGCTCCACGACCTCAATCCCGTGCGCGCCGCGTACATCGCCGGCCGCACGAACCTCCGCGGCGCAAAGGTGGTGGACGTGGGTTGCGGTGGCGGCCTGCTCAGCGAGGCGCTGGTGCGCGCCGGGGCGAACGTCACGGCGATCGACCTCGGCGAGAAGCTGATCCAGATCGCGAAGCTGCACCTGTTCGAATCCAACCTGCAGGTCGATTACCGCGTGCAGTCCTCCACGGAACTGGCCGAGGCCGAGCCGGCCTCGTTCGACGCCGTGTGCTGCATGGAGATGATCGAGCACGTGCCGGATCCGCTGGCGCTGGTGCGCGACCTGTCGGCCATGCTCAAGCCGGGCGGCCAGCTGTTCCTCTCCACGCTCAACCGCACCCCGGCCGCGTTCGGTGCGGCCATCGTGGGCGCGGAATACCTCATGCGCCTGCTGCCGCGCGGCACGCACCATTATGCGCAGTTCCTGAAGCCGTCGGAAGTCGCCTCGATGCTGCGCCGTTTCGGGCTGGAGCTGGAAGACCTGCAGGGCCTCTCGTACAACCCGCTCACGCGCAACGCCAGCCTCTCGGCGAACACCTCGGTGAACTACGTGCTGTCGGCGAGGAAGGCCGCGTGAGTGCCTTGCCGTTCAAGCCGGAAGGCGCGTTCTTCGACCTCGACGGCACGCTGCTCGACAGCGCGCCGGACCTGTACGCCGGGCTTCTGGTGCTGTGCGCCGAGCAAGGTCTCGAGCCGCCGCCGTACGAACGCGTGCGTGCCGTGGTCTCGCGCGGTACGCGTGCGATCATCGGCGCCGGGTTTCCCGGCATCGATCCGGACGACCTGCTCAAGCTGGTGCCACGTTACCTCGCCATCTACGAGGCGGGGATGGCCAGCCATACCGTGCCGTTCGACGGCATCGAGGCGATGCTCGCCGGGCTCGACGCCGCGGGCATCCGCTGGGGGATCGTGACCAACAAGCCGGGCTTCCTTACCGATGCCCTTCTGCCGCTGGCCGTGCCGCACTGGCAGCCCGCCGCGGTGGTGTCGGGCGATACGCTGCCGGTGAAGAAGCCCGATCCCGCGCCCGTGCTGCATGCCGCCGCGCTCGCGGGTTGCGACCCCGCACGCTCGGTGTTCGTCGGGGACGATCGCCGCGACATCCTCGCCGGCAACGCCGCGGGCATGTTCACCGTGGCGGTGCGCTGGGGTTACCTGGACGGGGGCGATCCGGAGAGCTGGGGTGCCGATGCCGTGCTCGACAGTGCCGACGAACTCGCCGCCTTGCTGGGCGTGGGTGAGGTCGCGGCGTGAGCGACGGCGCGACCCGCAGCTTCGTGGACAAGTGGCTGGCGGTGCAGCCGCAGCAACGGATAGCCCTTGGCTTCGTCGATGAGCGGGTGCGCGACGAGCGCATCGCCCTGGCGGCCCTGGAACAGGAACTGGTGGCCTCGGCCTACGGCATCCGCGAGCCGCAGGTGGCCGCGGCCAAGCTGCAATGGTGGGCCGAGGAACTGTCCGGCGCGGCGGCAAGCGGCGGCCGGCATCCGCTCACCCAGGCACTCTTCGCGAGCGAACGCGCCCGCGCCATTCCAGCGGCCCTCTGGCTGGCACCCGTCCTGGCGGCGATGGCCCAGCTGGAGCAGGGCACGGCGTCGGATTTCGCGGCCCAGGTGGCGGCTTCGCGCGGGCTCCATGCGGCCCTGGCCGTACTCGAGAACGCGTGGTGGTTCGGCGAGGCCGCCCCGGCGGAATCCGCCGCGCGCATCGCGACCCTGGCGCACCTGGTGTTCGCCCTGTCCCGGCTGGAGCTGGATGCGGAAAGCGAGCGCCTGCCCCTGCCGATGGCGCGCCTGGCCCGTCACGGTCTTTCGCGCGCGCAGTTGAAGGACGATTCCCCCGCACGCCGGGAAGCTTTGCGGGAGCAATTGCGGGACCTGGCGGGTGGCCTGCGCGAGGCGCTGGCGCTGGGCGAGCCGCTCAGCACCTTCCGTGGACTCGAAGGCCGCACCGCGCTTTCCACGGCCACGGGAGCCGCCAAGGCCGCTGAACCCTTCGCCGAACTGCACCGGCGCCAATCGCTGTCCGGACCCGCCACGGCGGTCCGGGCCTGGCTGGCCGCGCGTCATGCAGGACGATTTGGCTGAACGGACCGTTTCCCGGCACTAAGCATTGAGCCAGTTCCCCAGGACCCCATGTGGGTCACGGTAAGCCGGATAACGGCACGTCCCAAGGATATTCCCTGATGTACATCCACGATTCCCCCACCCGCCTTCTGCCCGATGTCGCCTCACAGGAACATGCCCTGGCCATCGGCACCCTCGATTGGGTGGGCATGGATGGCATGGAAATGCCGGTGGCGTTCGACGCCGGCGACGGCGACGTCCGATCCACCGGCGCCCGGGTCGGTGCCTTCGTGAACCTCGTGAAGCCCGAGGTGCGCGGCATCCACATGTCGCGGCTATACCTCCTGGTCTCGGAGGCACTGTCGGCCGGCCCGCTCACCGTTGCGGGCATTCGCGCCTTGCTGGAATCGTTCCTGGCCTCGCATGAAGGCCTCTCCGACCATGCGCGGCTCACCGTGGGCTTCGAGCACCTGGTGCGGCGCAAGTCGCTGCGCAGCGACAACAGCGGCTGGCGGGCGTATCCGATCACGATCGACGCCACGCTCACGGGCAGTACCTTCCGCATCGAGATCACGACCGACGTCGTGTATTCGTCCACCTGTCCCGCTTCGGCGGCGTTGTCGCGCCAGCTGATCCAGGACAATTTCGCGAAGACCTTCTCCGCCGACCAGCCGCTGGATCGCGAGACGATCCTCGCGTGGCTCGGCACGGAGCAGGGCATCGTCGCCACGCCCCATGCCCAGCGCAGCACCGCCACCATTCGCGTGCGGCCGGCGGGTGAGGGCGTGTTCCCGCTGATCGGCATGATCGACAACGTGGAAGCCGCCCTCGGCACGCCCGTGCAGACGGCAGTGAAGCGCGCCGACGAGCAGGCCTTCGCGCTCGCCAACGGGCAGAACCTGATGTTCTGCGAGGACGCGGCGCGGCGCATCCAGAAGGCGTTGTCGGACGATCCGAACATCGCCGACTTCCACCTGCGCGTCTCTCACCACGAAAGCCTGCACCCGCACGACGCGGTGGCCTTCGCCTCCAAAGTCCGCTAACGAACAGAGAAATGCGCAGGCGCCCTGTAGGAGCGCGCCTGCGCGCGACCGCTTTTCGCCAAGAGCAGCAGGCCCTGTAGCTCTCGTCCCCAAAAGCTGTCGCGCGCTGTGCGCGCTCCTACAGTACCGGGCGGCAGCAGGCAGTCTCAGCGAATGCCGGGCAGCAGCAAGGGATCCAGCCGCACGCCGAACCAGTTGAAGCCCCAGTGCAGGTGCGGGCCGGTGGCGCGGCCGGTCTTGCCCGCGGCGCCGATGACCTGGCCCTGGCGTACGTGCTGGCCCACCTTCACGTCGATGCGCGAGAGATGCAGGAAGTTCGACGACAGGCCGAAGCCGTGGTCGAGCAGCAAGGTGCCGCCGGTGAGATAGAGGTCCGGCTTCGCGAAGGTGATCACCCCATCCGCCGGGGCCTTCACCGGCGTGCCCTCGGGCACGGCGATGTCCATGCCCGAATGAGGCGCCTTCGGATCGCCGTTGTAGATGCGCTGGTTGCCGAAGCGGCCGCTGATGCGGCCCGTCACCGGCCAGATGAAACCCTTGGCGAAATCTTCCCGGGCATCGTCGCGGTCCCGCGCCGCAACCACCTCGGCCTGCTCGCGGGCGATGCGCGCCGCGAGGGCCGGCGGTGGGTTCACCGTCTTCGGCGGTACGCCTTCCACGCGTTCGATGGGCCAGTCGCGTGGCGTGACTGGCACGTTGCGACGGTCGTTGCCCAGCGTCACCACGACGGGGCCCTTCTCGTCGCGCCCTACGCCGAACACGAAGACGCCGTCGTCACCCACGTGCACCGGCTTGCCTGCGACGGCCACCCGCGTGCCGGGCATGGCGTGGCCGATCACCAGGGCGCCTTGCGATACGGCGGCGGGCAGGGCGGCCGTGGCGGCCATCGCCGTGGTGGACCCCATGAGCGTGACGAGCACGCCTAAGAATCTTCTCATCGATCGAAAGCCAGCCGTTGCCCGCGAATGGAATCGTCGACCTTCCGGCCGTCGAACACGCGCTGTCCATTGACGAAGGTGGAGGCGATGCTGCTGCTGAAGGTGATGCCTTCGAACGGCGACCAGCCGCATTTCGACAGCACTTCTTCGCGGGTGACGGTGTGCGGCTTGTTCGGATCCACCAGCACCAGGTCGGCGGCGTAACCCTCGCGCAGGAAGCCGCGGTTTTTTACATCGAAGAGCTTCGCCGGGTTGTGGCACACGGTTTCCACCACGCGTTCCAGCGTGAGCTTTCCTTCGGTCACGCGTTGGATCGCCGCCTGCAACGCGAATTGCACCAGAGGCAGGCCCGAGGGTGCCTTGTCGTACTTCTGCTGCTTCTCTTCCAGAAGGTGCGGCGCGTGGTCGGTGGCGAGCACGTCCAGGCGGCCTTCGGCCAGCGCCTTCGTGATGGCTTCCCGATCGGCCTCGTCCTTGATCGCCGGGTTGCACTTGATGAGGAAACCCTTCTCGTCGTAATCGGCCTTGCCGCCGAAATGGAGGAAGTGCACGCAGGTTTCGGCCGTGATCCGCTTGCCCTCAATCGGGCCCGGCTCGAACAGCGCAAGTTCGTCGGCGGTGGAAATGTGCAGTACGTGGAGGCGGGTGTTGTGCTTTCTTGCCAGCGATATGGCCAGGCTGGTCGACTTGATGCAGGCTTCGCGGGAGCGGATGTGCGGGTGCTCCCAGGCGGGAATGTCTTCGCCGTACTTTTCCCGCGCCTTTTCGTGGTTGGCGTCGATCATCGGCGTGTCTTCGCAGTGCGTGATGATCGGCGTGGGCGCGTCGCGGAAGATCTGGTCGAGCGTTTCCGGGTTGTCCACCAGCATGTTGCCGGTGGAGGCGCCCATGAACACCTTGATGCCCGGGGCGCTTTTCGGATCGAGTGCCCGGATCGCCTCGAGGTTGTCGTTGCTCGCGCCCATGTAGAAGGCGTAGTTCACCACCGAGGTCTCGGCGGCGCGCGCGTACTTGGCTTCCAGCGAAGCGCTGTCCAGCGCGGGCGGCTTCGTGTTGGGCATCTCCATGAAGCTGGTGATGCCGCCTGCGGCGCAGGCGCGCGATTCATGGGCGATGTCGGCTTTCTGGGTGAGGCCCGGCTCGCGGAAGTGCACCTGGTCGTCGATCATGCCCGGCAGCAGCCACAGGCCGGTGGCGTCGATAACCTCTTCGTCACGTACTTTTTCCAGACTCTGCGAGATCGTCTCGATTTTTCCGTCGCGCAGGCGGACGTCGGCGGTGAAGCGCCGTCCTTCGTTGACCAGTTCGGCGTTCTTGATGAGCCAGGCGTCAGTCATGGGTATGTGCTCCTTGGGCGCCGCAGCGGCGCAGGACGAAATGTTCGGGAACGGGATCGATGCCGCCTTCGCACCACGGCTGGCAGCGCAGGATGCGCCATGCACCGAGGATGCCGCCACGCAGCGGCCCGAAGCGCGCTATGGCAACCCGTGCATAATCGGAACAGGATGGATGGAACCGGCAGCGGGCCCCGAGCATCGGGCTCAACCACCGTTTGTAGAGAGACAGCAGGAATAGGAGGAGGCGGGTCACTGTGTGTCCGGTATCGACCGGCGTAGGCCAGTCGACAGTATCCCAGAAGACGGGTTGCTGGGGTAACGCATCTGGGCTATAACACCCCGCCGCCACGGCCACCGAGGTGAAGGAAATGGCGAAAAATGCTCGTAGTTCCGCAACCGCCAAGGGAGCCGCCAAGAAGGGCGGAGCCGGCGACGTGAAGAAGGCCAGGACGGTAACGGCCGGAGTGAAGACCGCGAAGGCGCCGGTCAAGACGGCGGCGCGCGCAGCGGTGAAATCGCCCACGAAGACGGCTGCCAAGGCCGCTCCGAAGAAAGCCACGCCCGCGCCCGCGAAGACGGCTGCCGCAAAACCGGCTGCCAAGACGCCCGTGAAGGCTGCACCGGCCAAGAAGGCGCCGGCGAAGGCTGCCAAGGCGCCGGTTGCCGCGTCCAAGCCCGCGACCAAGACGGCTGCACCAAAGCCCGCACCCAAGGCGGCGGCGAAGCCCGCACCTGCCGCGGCGAAGAAAGCATCCGCGGGTCCGGTAAAGGCCGCACCCGCTCCGGCGCCCGCGCCGGCGGCAACTAAGAAAACCGCGACGGCCGCACCCGCCGCGTCCGAAAAGGGGCGCACGGCATCGGCCGTCGCCGCCGCGCCGCCACGGACTGCCTCCGCGGTGGCCGGCACCAACTCATCCAGAAACGAGAAGTCCGCTCAAGCCAGCATGAACAGCACTGCCACCCCTACCGCCGACAACGGCATCACGCGCGAAGACGGCCGCTACGCCCTGCCTGCTTCCACCGTCATCGACCTCCCCAAGGGTTACCGGCCGAGCGACGACGAGGAATACATGAATCCCCGTCAGCTCGCCTACTTCCGCAACAAGCTGAAGGAATGGCGCGAGCAGCTGGTCGAGGAATCGCGCCAGACCATGGACAACCTCCGCGAGGAAGTCCGTGACGTGGGCGACGAAGCCGAGCGCGCCACGCGCGAAACCGAAAACTCGCTGGAGCTGCGCACCCGCGACCGCTACCGCAAGCTGATCTCCAAGATCGACAAGGCCTTGCGCCGGATCGAGGAAGGCCGTTACGGGTACTGCGAGGAGACCGACGAGGAAATCGGCGTCGACCGCCTCGACGCCCGCCCGATCGCCACGCTGTCCCTGGACGCCCAGGAGCGCCGCGAACACCTGCAGAAGCAGATGGGCGACTGACGCCGCGTTGTAGGAGCGCGCCTGCGCGCGACAGCTTTTAGCCCCCGTCCCCGAGCTGGCGCGTCAGCTTGGGGGTTCGGCCCCAAAACATGTCGCGCGCTTTGCGCGCTCCTACACCAGGGCCTCGGCCGCGTAGGCCTTCAATTTCGCAAGCATCGCCGCCAGGCCGTTCGACCGGGTCGGCGAGAGATGCTTCGCCAAGCCGATTTCTTGGATGAAGCTCGGTTCCGTCTCCACGATCTCCCGGGCCGGCCGGTCCGAATAGACCCGCAGCACCAGGGCTATGAGCCCGGAGACGATGGCCGAGTCGCTGGCCGCGTCGAAATGCATCCGCGACGCGTCGCCGGACGGGATCAGCCATACCATCGATTGGCAGCCATGCACCCGGTATTCCTCGGTCTTGCGTTCGTCCGGGAAGGGCGGCAGCTGGCGGCCGAGGTCGATCAGGTACTGGTAGCGCTCGGTCCAGTCGCTGAAGAACGCGAATTCCTCCGCGATTGCGGCCTGTGCCTCGAGGGCGCTGGTTTCGACGGGTGCGTTCATGCCTTCACCACGCTCCAGCGCGTCCCCTGGGCGCCGTCTTCGATCGCGATACCCCATTCCTTGAGCTGGTCGCGGATGGCGTCGGAACGCGCGAAGTCCTTCGCTGCGCGTGCCGCGCGGCGTTCCTCCAGCAAGGCCTCGATGGCCTCGGCATCGATGGCCTCGCCCGGATTGCCCTGGCGGAACCAGGCTTCGGGATCCTGTTGCAGCAGCCCCAGCAGCGCGCCGCCGCCGAGCAGCGCGGTCTTGGCGGCCGCTCGTGCGCTGCCGGTCGCGCGGCGCGCGGCATCCGCGAGTTGGGACAGCTCGGCCAGCGCCTGCGGCGTGTTCAGGTCGTCGCAGAGCGCCGCTTCCACCGCTTGCGGTACCACGGGTTCGCCGGCTTCCACATCGGCCATGTCGCGCAGCGCGCCGTACCAGCCATCCAGGGTGCGCACGGCCTGGGTCATCGCAGCGTCCGACCAGTCCAGCGGCTGGCGGTAGTGCCCGCGCAGCAGCATCAGGCGAAGCGCCTCGCCGGAATGCTTCTCCAGCAGATCGTGCAACTGGAGCACGTTGCCGAGCGACTTGGACATCTTGCGCCCGTCGAAGGTGAGCATGCCGTTGTGCAGCCAGTAGCGCGCGAAGACCTTGCCGCCGTGAGCGCAGACGCTCTGGGCGATCTCGTTCTCATGGTGCGGGAAGGTGAGGTCCACGCCGCCGGCATGGATGTCGATGGTCTCGCCCAGGTGCGCCTCGCTCATGGCCGAGCATTCGATGTGCCAGCCGGGGCGGCCGCGGCCCCAGGGACTGTCCCAGCCGGGCAGGGTGGCGTCGGACGGCTTCCACAGGACGAAGTCGCCCGGACTTTTCTTGTAAGGCGCCACTTCGACGCGGGCGCCGGCGAGGAGTTCGTCCGGATCGCGGCCCGAGAGGGCGCCATATGCGGGGTAGGACTCGACGTGGAACAGGACGTGGCCCTGGGCCTCGTAGGCGTGGCCTCCGGCGATCAGGCGCTCGATCATCGCGATGATCTGGGGAATGTGGGCCGTCGCATGCGGTTCGACGTCCGGCGGGGCGACGCCGAGCCGGGCGATGTCCTCGCGATAGGCCTGGGCGTAGCGCTCGGTAATCTGCGCGATCGGCACGCCGGCGGCTGCGGCCGCGGCATTGATCTTGTCGTCCACGTCCGTGATGTTGCGGGCGAAGACCAGCTTCGGGTAATGCCGGCGGATCAGGCGGGCCAGCACGTCGAAGACCACGGCCGGACGGGCGTTGCCGATGTGAATGTAGTTGTAGACCGTGGGCCCGCAGAGGTACATCGTGACCCGCTGGGGGTCGACGGGGATGAACGCTTCCGTGCGGCGCGACAGGGTGTTGTAGAGCGAGATCGGCATCGAAAATCCGTGGCGGTGTGCGACGAGGCAGCCAGTCCGAGATAGTAGCAAGGGACGCGCTGGGCAAGTCGGCGGGCAGCCTGGGTGACGGCCTACGCGCGGCCCCGGATTCGGTTGACAACGTCTGCGATCTTACGCCCTAGGGTTCTAAGCGTGGATTCAGCGTGAACTTGATGAAATGCATGCCAGTAGGCGCTCTCGTGCGCCTGGCTGGAGGTTTCCCTACATGTCTCGTCTGCTCATTCCCGCGCTCATCCTCGCGGTCTTCGCCACCGGTGCCAATGCCCAGGACGGCCGTTATGGCCCCGGCCCGGGTGGTCCCGGCCCCGACGACAACACCCACTACGGGTGGGCCGACGTGCTGCGCGTCGATCCGGTGTATGGGGTGGCGCGCGTCGAAACGCCGCGCCAGGAGTGCTACGACCAGCCGGTCGTCCGCCAGGAATCCAGCGGCAACAGCACCGCGGGCACCATCCTGGGTGCCGTGGTTGGCGGCGTCCTGGGCAATACCGTCGGCAAGGGCGACGGCCGCAAGGCAGCCACGGTGGCCGGCGCGGTGGCCGGCGGCGCGGTGGGCAACAGCATCTCCCGTCGCGGCGACCGCACCTATGAAAGCACGGAAACCCGCTGCCGCGACGTGAGCTCGGTCTCCGAGCAGCGGCGCATCGCCGGTTACGACGTGGAATATCGCTATCGCGGCGAGGTCTACGTCTCCCGCCTGAACTACGACCCGGGCGAGCGCCTGCGCGTCCGTGTCAGCGTTTCCCCCGCCGATTGACCCGCCGCGCGCGACCGACCCACCGCCGCACGTAGGAGCGCGCCCTGCGCGCGACATCCTTTGAGGCCTTGAGCATCAGGCCCTGCCACTCTTCGCGAAAAGATCAGCGCGCGCAGGGCGCGCTCCTACAAAATGCGCTCGCCTGTTGCGCAGCGCACCAAATCCCGGCATGATCGCCGTTCCACCTATCCAGGTTCCTCCGTGTCCCACGCCGTCTACACCGCGATCGTCCTCACCAGCGCCCGTATGGCCGCAGGGATGACCTCGCGTGCTCGTCGACCGTACATCGGACCCACCGCCGGGTAGGCTTGTCGCGCGCGTTTCATTCGTACCGACTAAAAAACCCGGCCCTGTGCCGGGTTTTTTCGTTTCCACCTTCCACTTTCCGGATCGCCATGACCGTTCGCCATTTCCTCTCCACCCAGGACTACAGCCGCGCCGAGATCGACGCCCTGCTCGACCAGGCCGCTGAGTTCAAGCGCTCGCGAACGGGTCGGCAGCTGGCCGGCAAGTCGATCGCGCTGCTGTTCTTCAATTCGTCGATGCGTACGCGCACCAGCTTCGAACTGGGCGCCTTCCAGCTGGGTGGCCACGCGGTGGTGCTCTCGCCGGGCAAGGACGCCTGGCCCATCGAGTTTGAGGTCGGCTCGGTGATGGACGGGGATACCGAGGAACACATCGCCGAGGTGGCCCGCGTGCTCTCGCGCTATGTGGACCTGATCGGCGTGCGGGCCTTTCCGAAGTTCGTCGACTGGTCAGTGGATCGCCAGGACAAGGTCCTCGCTGCCTTCGCCCAGTACGCCACCGTGCCGGTGATCAACCTGGAAACCATCACCCATCCCTGCCAGGAGCTGGCCCACGCGCTTGCCCTGAAGGAGCATCTGGGCGACCTGCAGAACCGCAAGTACGTCCTCACCTGGACCTACCACCCGAAGCCGTTGAACACCGCCGTCGCCAACTCGGCGCTGCTGATCGCGACGAAGATGGGCATGGACGTGACCCTGCTGTGTCCCACGCCGGAGTACGTCCTCGACGAGCGTTACATGGAGTTCGCCCGCGCCAACGCGCGCGAGAACGGCGGCTCCCTGCAGGTGTCGCACGACATCGAATCGGCCTATCGCGGCGCGGACGTGATCTACGCGAAGAGCTGGGGCGCGATCCCTTACTTCGGCCGCTGGGACGAAGAGAAGGCGATCCGCGATGCCAACAAGCACTTCATCGTCGACGAGGCCAAGATGGCGCTGACCAACCATGGGCTCTTCAGCCACTGCCTGCCGTTGCGCAGGAACATCAAGGCGACCGACGCGGTGATGGACTCGCCCGCCTGCATCGCCATCGACGAAGCCGAGAACCGCCTGCACGTGCAGAAGGCGGTGATGGCTTCGCTCGTCTCGCATTCCTGATTCGTCTCTTCCTTCGGTCCAACGCCTTCCTCGGAGCCCGCATGTCCAGCAAAGATATCGTCCTCGCCTTTTCCGGCGGCCTCGACACCAGCTTCTGCGTCCCCTACCTGATCGAGCGCGGCTACGCCGTGCACACCGTGTTCGTCGATACCGGCGGCGTCTCCGCGGAGGAGCGCGAGTACATCGAGCAGCGCGCCAACGAACTGGGCGCGGCTTCGCACCGCACCGTCGATGCCGCCCAGGCCATCTGGGACAGCTTCGTCACGCCGCTGATCTGGGCGGGCGAGTTCTACCAGGGCCAGTACCCGCTGCTGGTTTCGGACCGCTATCTCATCGTGAAGGCGTCGCTGGAACGTTGCGATGAGCTCGGCACGAAGTTCTTCGCGCACGGCTGCACGGGCATGGGCAACGACCAGGTGCGCTTCGACCTCACCGTGAAGGCGCTGGGCGATTACACCATCGTGGCCCCGATCCGCGAGATCCAGCGCGAGCACACCCAGGTTCGCGCCTACGAGCAGAAGTACCTCGAGGAAAAGGGCTTCGAGGTCCGCGCGAAGACCAAGCACTACACGATCAACGAGAACGTCCTCGGCGTGACGATTTCGGGTGGCGAGATCGACGCGTGGGAGATTCCGGGTGAGGGCGCCGTCGGCTGGTGCGCCCCGCGTTCGGAATGGCCCGCCGAACCGCTGCGCATCGAACTCGGCTTCGAACAGGGCACGGCCGTGTCCCTCGACGGCAAGGCGGCTTCAGGCCCGGAGATCCTCGGTTTCCTCAACCGCGAGCTGGCGAAGTACGGCGTGGGCCGCAGCATGTACACGGGCGACACGAACATCGGCCTGAAGGGCCGCATCGTGTTCGAGGCGCCGGCGCTCACCGCCTTACTCACCGCGCATCGCGCGCTCGAGGAAACCGTGCTGTCGAAGCAGCAGAACCGCTTCAAGCCCGAGATCGGCCGCAAGTGGACCGAGGTGGCCTACGAAGGCTTCTTCAATGACCCGATCAAGGCCGACCTCGAAGCCTTCCTCGCCTCCACACAGCGCAAGGTGGACGGCAAGGTGATCATCGAGACGCGCGGCGGCACGGTGTACGCGGTGAAGGTCGAATCGAAGAACATCCTGCAGTCGGCCAAGGCTACCTACGCCCAGGCGGCCGACTGGGGCGTCGCCGAGGCGGAAGGTTTCATCAAGCTCTACGGCATGAGCTCCACGCTCTGGGCCGAAGTCGACCGCGCGAACGGGAAATAACCGGACCCATGGACGCCTTGCTGAAGGACACGCTCACCCACCTGCGCGCGCTGGTCGGCTTCGACACACGCAACCCGCCACGAACCATCGGCACCGGCGGCATCTTCGATTACCTGCGCGCGAACCTCCCGGGGTTCGACGTGCAGGTGACCGATTTCGGCGCCGGTGCCGTCAACCTGTACGCGGTACGCGGGAAGCCGAAGTACCTGTTCAACGTGCACCTGGACACCGTGCCGGATTCGCCGCACTGGACGGCCAGCCCGTTCGAATTGCGGGTGACGGAGGATCGTGCCATCGGGCTCGGTTCCTGTGACATCAAGGGCGCGGCGGCCGCGCTGGTCGCCGTGGCGAACGCCACGCAGGGCGACATGGCCCTGCTGCTGTCCACCGACGAAGAAGCGAACGACGCCCGCTGCATCGACGGCTTCCTGAAGACGCCGCGCGCGTACGAAGCGATCATCGTCGCCGAGCCGACCCGCGGCGAAGCGGTGCTGGCGCACCGCGGCATTCATTCGGTGCAGATGCGTTTCCAGGGCAGGGCAGGCCATGCCTCGGGCGAGCAGAAGCCCTCCGACAGCGCGCTCCACCAGGCGATCCGCTGGGGCGCCGCGGCGCTGGACCACGTGCAGGCGCAGTCGCACGAACGCTTCGGCGGGCTCACCGGACTGCGCTTCAACATCGGCAAGGTGGAAGGCGGCATCAAGGCCAACGTGATCGCGCCGACCGCCGATGTGCGCTTCGGCTTCCGCCCCCTGCCGTCGATGGACGCCGATGGCCTGCTCGAGGCCTTCCGCACGCTCGTGGAGCCGTATCCGGTCGAGTACGCGGAAACCTTCCGCGGCGATTCGCTGCCGGCAGGCGATACCGCGACGGCGGAAACCCGCCGGCTCGCCGCGCGCGACCTCGCCGACGAGCTCGGCATTCCGGTCGGCAACGCCGTCGATTTCTGGACCGAAGCCGCGTTGTTCTCCATGGCCGGCTACACGTCCTTCGTCTATGGCCCCGGTGACATCGCCCAGGCGCACAGCGCCGACGAGTGGGTCGCCCTCGATCAACTGGCGCACTACGCCCAGACCATCCATCGGATCGTCGACAGTGGACTCTAACAAGCACACCCGGAAAACCATCGTTCGCCTCCTGTCCGCGATGGGCAGCGCGCGGGAGATCCAGCAGTACCTGAAGCGCTTCTCGCAGCTGGACGCCGCCCGCTTCGCGGTGGTGAAGGTCGGCGGCGCCGTTCTGCGCGACGAACTGCCGGACCTCACCTCCTCGCTGTCCTTCCTGCAGCAGGTGGGCCTCACGCCGATCGTGCTGCACGGGGCGGGCCCACAACTCGATGAGGAGCTGGCGGCAGCCGGTATAGAGAAGAAGACGGTGAACGGCCTGCGGGTGACCTCGCCGGAGGCCCTCGCGATCGTGCGCCGCGTGTTCCAGGCGCAGAACCTGCGCCTCGTGGAGGCGTTGCAGGAAGTGGGCACGCGTGCCACCTCCGTGCCGTCGGGCGTGTTCGCCGCCGATTTCCTCGACCAGGAGACGCTGGGCCTGGTCGGGCGCGTCCGCGACATCAACCTGGCGCCGATCGAGGCCAGCCTGCGCGCCGGCTCGATACCGGTCATCGCCAGCCTGGGCGAGACCGACGCGGGCCAGATCCTCAACATCAACGCCGATTTCGCCGCGAACGAACTCGTGCGTGTGTTGCAGCCGTACAAGATCGTCTTCCTCACCGGCACCGGCGGCCTGCTCGACGGCGACAACAACGTGATCGATTCGATCAACCTGTCCACCGAGTACGAGCAACTGCTGCAGCAGCCATGGCTGCATTCGGGCATGCGCCTGAAGATCGAGCAGATCAAGGACCTGCTGGACGACCTGCCGCTTACCTCGTCGGTGTCGATCACGCGCCCCGCGGAACTGGCGAAGGAACTGTTCACGCACAAGGGATCGGGCACGCTGGTGCGCCGCGGCGAGCGCGTGCTGCGTTTCGAGTCGTGGGACGACGTGGACCTGGCGAGGATGCGCCAGCTCATCGAGTCGAGCTTCGGCCGGACCCTGGTGGACGGCTATTTCGAGCGCACGAAGCTCTATCGCCTCTACGTGTCGGAGAACTATCGCGCCGCGATGGTGCTGAGCGAGGAGGAAGGATTCGCTTACCTGGACAAGTTCGCCGTTCTCGACGATGCGCAAGGCGAGGGCCTGGGCCGCGCCGTCTGGCAGGTCATGCGCGATGAGAACCCGAAGCTGTTCTGGCGCTCGCGCCACGACAATGCGATCAATCCGTTCTACTACGCGGAAGCGGACGGCTGCCTCAAGCAAGGCCGCTGGACGGTGTTCTGGTATGGCCTGGACAATTTCGCCGACATCGAGCGTTGCGTGGCGCATAGCGGCACGCGCGTACCCACCTTGCAGGACTGAATCGCCATGACCCGGAAGACCATCGGTATCGTCGGAGCACGCGGCCACACGGGTGCCGAACTCATCCGGCTGATCGCCGCGCATCCCGGCCTCGAGCTTGCCTTCGTTTCCTCGCGCGAACTCGACGGGCAACGCCTGGCCGAGCATAGCGACGCCTATCGCGGCGATCTCGCGTACGGCAACCTCGACCCGGCGGCCGTCGCGGCGGCCGGTGTCGACGTGGTGATCCTTGCGCTGCCGAACGGCAAGGCCGCGCCATACGTCGAAGCGGTCGACAAGGCCGGCGCATCCACCGTCATCGTGGACCTCTCCGCGGATTACCGTTTCGACGAGCGCTGGTACTACGGCTTGCCCGAGCTGTACCGCGACCGCTGGCGCGGCGAGAAGCGGATCAGCAATCCGGGGTGCTACGCGACCGCGATCCAGGTCTCCATCGCGCCGGTGAAGGACCTGCTGGCCGCACCGCCGGTGTCCTTCGGCGTTTCCGGCTATTCCGGTGCGGGTACCACGCCGTCCGACCGCAACGACCCGGAAAAGCTCCGCGACAACCTCATGCCGTATTCCCTCACGGGGCACATGCACGAGAAGGAAGCCAGCCGCCACCTCGGCATGCCGGTGGAATTCATGCCGCATGTCGCGCCGCATTTCCGCGGGCTTACCGTCACCACCAACCTCTACCTCGCCAGGCAGGCGAAGCGTGAGGACATCGTTCGCCGTTTCGAGGCCCGCTTCGAAAAGGAGCCGTTGATCCACGTGGTGGACGAGGCGCCGTGGGTAAGCGAGGTGGCGAACCGGCACCACCTCGACGTGGGCGGTTTCGCCATGTCGATCGATGGCCGCCGCGTGGTGGTGGTCGCGACGCTGGACAACCTGCTCAAGGGCGCGGCCACCCAGGCCATGCAGAACGTCAATCGTGCGCTCGGCTTCGACGAGCTCACCGCCATTCCGCTCTGAGCGGTAGGACACCACCATGACCCAGCCGCTCTGGCAGAAATCCGATACCCAGGTCGACGCGCGCATCATGCGCTTCCTCGCCGGTAACGACGTAGTGCTCGACCGCGAGTTCTTCCTGCACGACATCACGGCGAGCAAGGCACATGTCGAAGGCCTCGCGAACATCGGCGTCGTTTCGGCGGATGAGCGCGACGCGTTGCTGCGCGAGCTGGATGCGCTGGCCGCCGACTTCACGCAAGGCGCTTTCGTGCTCGACGAACGCTTCGAGGACGGTCATTCGGCGATCGAGGCGCGCCTGACGGAGCGGCTCGGCGACGCCGGACGGCGCGTGCACACCGGGCGCAGCCGCAACGACCAGATCCTCGTGGCCACGCGTCTCTGGCTCAAGGAGAAGCTGGCGACGCTGGAAGGGCTGTGCCGCCGGATTGCCGAAGTCTGCCTCGAGCGTGCCGCCGGCGATGCCTTGCCGATGCCCGGGTACACGCATATCCAGCGCGCGGTGGTGTCGTCGACGGGCATGTGGTTCGCCGCATTCGCCGAGGCCTTCATCGACAACGTGCTGCGGGCGCGCCAGGCACTGGAGCTGGTCGATGCCAATCCGCTCGGCACCGCGGCCGGTTACGGCGTGAACCTACCGCTCGACCGCGCGCATACGACGGCGGCGCTCGGTTTCGGCCGCATGCAGGTCTCGCCGATCTACGCGCAGCTGTCGCGGGGCAAGTTCGAGATGGCGGCACTGGATGCCGTGGGCACGGCGCTGCTCGATACCCGCCGGCTGGCATGGGACCTGTCGTTGTTCACGACGGCCGAATTTGACTTCGTGAAGCTGCCCGCGGAGTACACCACGGGTTCGTCGATCATGCCGAACAAGCGTAACCCGGACGTGGTCGAGTTGCTGCGCGCGAGCTATGCGAGCGTCGCGGCCGCGCGTACCGAGGTCGAGCAACTCCTGTCGCTGCCATCGGGCTACCAGCGCGACCTGCAGTTCTCGAAGGGGTCGCTGTTCCACGGCTTCTCCATGGGCCTGGGCGCGCTCGAACTGCTCCCGGACATGCTCGCCCGCTTCGAATGGAAGGCCGACCGCATGCGCGCGGCGATCGAACCGGCGATGTACGCGACCGACGTGGCGATCGAACAGGCCGCCGCAGGCGTGCCGTTCCGCGATGCGTATCGCGCTGCGGCGGAAACCGCGGCATCGGCGGGCGAAGGCCGCACGCCGGAATCGAGCCTGGCCGCGCGTACTTCGCCAGGCGCAGGCAACGACCTGATGCTGGACACGCTGCGCGCACGCCTGACCGCCCTCAGCTGAGCCCTTGTGGGAGCCGCTTCAGCGGCGATCCCGCGGCAGCGGGCAAGCGTGCCGCGAGCACCCATCGCCGCTGAAGCGGCTCCCACACCGTAGCGCCTTCAGCGCTTCCAGGCTTCGATAGCTTCTACTGCACCGAGGCAATCGGAGTAACGGTTGTACAGCGGCACGGGCGAGAGCCGGATCACATCCGGCTCGCGCCAGTCGCCGATGACGCCGCTGCGTTCGAGGTGCTCGAACAAGGCGCGTCCCGCTTCACGTCCCGCGCGAACGCGAATCGACAGCTGTGCGCCGCGCTGCGCCGGATCGTTCGGCGTCACGATGTCGAGCGTGTCGTCAAGCCGGGTCCGGATGAGCCAGTCGAGGTACGCGGTGAGGCGGCGGCTCTTCTCCACGAGGCGGGGCATCCCGGCGCGAGTGAAGACATCAAGCGACGCACGCAACGGTGCGAGCGCGAGAATGGGCGGGTTCGACAGCTGCCAACCGTCCGCGCCGGGCGTGGGACTGAAGTTCGGGCCCATCTGGAAACGCGTGCTCTTGTCGTGGCCCCACCAGCCGGCGAAACGCGGCAGGTCGGCGCGCGCGTGGCGTTCGTGCACGAAGGCGCCAGCGACGGCTCCCGGGCCCGCGTTGAGGTACTTGTACGTGCACCACACGGCGAAGTCCGCACCGCTGTCGTGCAGGGCAAGGGGCAGGTTGCCTACGGCGTGGGCAAGGTCGAAGCCCACGACGCAGCCCTGGGCGTGGCCAAGGCGCACGATGGCCTCGAGATCGAAGACCTGGCCAGTGCGGTACTGCACGCCGGGCAGCATGACCAGCGCCACGCGGTGGCCGTGCTCCGCTATCGCACGTTCGATCGCCGCCATCGACAAGGTGCCGCCGGGGCCGTCGGGCTGCAGCTCGATGAGGTCGCGGGCCGGATCGAAGCCGTGGAAGCGCACCTGCGATTCGAGCGCATAACGGTCGGTCGGAAATGCGCCCGCTTCCATGAGGATGGCCGGGCGCTGCGCGGTCGGCCGGTAGAAGCTCACCATCATGAGGTGCAGGTTGGCACCGAGCGAATTCATCGCCACCACTTCGTGCGGATGCGCGCCGACGACCTCGGCCATCGCGTCGCGCACGTACTCGTGATAGTGCATCCATGGCGAGCGGCCGCGGAAATGCGCTTCCACCGCCAGTTCCGACCAATCGGACAGCTCCGCTTCGATCGCGGCCCTCACGCCCTTGGGCTGAAGGCCCAGGGAGTTCCCGCAGAAATAGAGCGTGTCGCGGCCCTGGTGCGGCGGGATGTGGAATTCGTCGCGGAAGGCGCGCAACGGATCGGCCGCATCCTGGGCATCGGCCCACGCACGCGTCGCTTCGAAAGCAGTCATGGGGAGCCCTGGAATCACGAAGGCATGCGGGTGGCCAGGTCGGCACAACCCTTGTCGAACGCGGCGCCGAAACGCGCGTCGTCGGCGGGACGGACGCAGCGCAACTGGATCGCATAGCCGTCGCTATAGAAATAGCGCTCGAAATACTGGAGCTTCACGGCACCTTCCTTCGCGGTATAGACGTTCTCGGTGGGCGAGTTCGCTTTGCCGGGCGCGTATTCGGTCAGCGACGTCGCATGACTGCGCAGGTTGCCCGCGAACTGCTGGAAGCCATTGAGATTGGGCACCTTCTGCGCGGTGACGGAAACGCGCGCGAGCGTGGCGTTCGCGGCGCTCGCGCCGGGGACCTGGAATACCTGGGTCTCGTTTTCCCCTGCCGACTGCATGATCGGCACCCATTGGTCGGGAACCGCGAAGCGGATGGCGCCCTCCATCATCGACACGTCGGTGGCGCCGAGCGCGGGGCTTGCGAAGAGCAGGGCAGTCAGGAAGAGACGTGGCAGACGGTTCACGATCGAGGATCCCCTTGGAGGACGCGGCGGCGCCGCGTAACGGCGGCATTTTGGCACAGCGGGCGCAGCCGGATGGCGGGTGCGGCTGTGCGCCAGGTCACGCCACGGCGGCTACCGTCTGGAACCGCGATATCGGCACGCCCAGCCATTCGAGCGCCGTACCGTGGAAGAGCCGGGCGCGCTCGGCCTCGCCGAGGCCGAGGGCCTCGATGCCGCTGCCCGGTTCCTGCTCACCGAGGGGGAAGGGGTAATCGGTGCCGAGCATCACCCGGTCGACGCCCGCCGTGGCGAGGAGATAACGCAATGCCGCGTCGTCGTGCACGCAGGAGTCGAAGTAGAGCCGCGACATGTATTCGCGCGGATTGCGCGCGTTGTCGGTGGCGACGAGATCGGGACGCATGCGGAAGCCGTGCTCGATGCGTCCGATCGAATACGGAAAACTGCCGCCGCCATGCGCGAGCATGACCCTGAGCGCGGGCAGCCGCTCCAGCACGCCGCCGAAAATCAGCGCGCAGGCGGCGCGCGATTGCTCGGCCGGCATGCCGACGAGCCAGGGCAGCCAGTACTTGGGCATGCTGTCGGAGCCCATCATGTCCCAGGGATGCACGAGGATGGCCGCGCCGAGGTCGGCGGCGGCCTCGAAGAACGGGAACAGTTCGGGTGCATCCAGGTTCCAGGCGTTGCAGTGCGAGCCGATCTGGATGCCTTGCAGGCCGAGTTCGCCGATGCAGCGTTCCATCTCGCGGATGGCGAGGGCGGGTGACTGCAGCGGTACCGTGCCGATGCCTGCGTAATGGCGAGGATGCGCTTCGCATACCGCGGCCATGGCGTCGTTGAGATGGGTGTGCAGTTCCAGCGCCTGGTGGCCCTTGGCCCAGTACGAGAACATCACCGGCACCGTGGACACCACCTGCACGCCGACACCGAAGCGGGCATAGTCGGCGATGCGGTGTTCGGCATCGAACGCCGACTCCCAGACTTCGCGGAAGAACTTCCCGTCCTTGTAGATACGGTAGTGGCCGCTGGAATGGACCATTACCGGAAAGCGCTCGTCGCCATGGCGGGCGGCGAGATCGGGCCAGTCACGGGGCAGGATATGCGCGTGGGTGTCGATCTTCAGCATGCGGCCGAGTGTAGCGCCGCGTCCGTGAAGGGGCCTCTCGCGGTGCAGCAAGAGACCCCGCCGGCTGCCGGTCAGGCGGGTGCCGCCGAACGGCGGTTCACCACATGCGCGATCGCTTCCACGTTGTCCGTCAGCCGGTCGCTCAGGCGCGAGACGGCGTCGACGAAACCCCGGTCCTTGTGCCGCGCCAGTGCCGCGACCAGTGCGCGCTGGTGTTCACGCAGGCCCGGCGGCGGTGCCACCGCTTCGACCTTCGTCAGCGCTTCCGCCTGCACGCGCAGGGCAGCGGACGCTTCGCTGATGAAGGCGCCCACCAGGTTCCAGCCTTCGGGCACGCTTCCCGCGTCGATCAGCGACTCCAGCGCCATCGCCGTACGGGCGAGGCGATTGCCGTTGGCATACAGCGTTTCGGCCAGCTCCCGCAGCAGCGGGGGCGTTCCGGGTTCCGCCACCATCCGGTCCAGCGACGCCTGGGCGTTCGTGCGCGCCGTGCGGGTGGCGGCACGCACCTCGTAACGGGTGCTGCTGTCGGCGGGAGCGGCCAGTGTGTCCATGTATTCCGCGTAGGCGCACAACATATCGGAGAAGGCACTGCGCGCGCGGTGCCGCTCCCAGGTGGGCCACAGCAGGTAGGCGAGCAGCGCGAAGGCGCTGCCGAGTGCCGTATTGAGTACGCGGTCGGACACCGCCGAAAACGGATCGACGCCCTCGAACGAGAGCAACACCACCACGGCCCCGGTCAGGGCAGCCACGGCGATGCCGTAGTGCGCACCGGCGAGGTAGCGGAAGATCACGCAAAGCACGCCCATCACCGCCACGTGCGCCCATACGACATCGGGTGTCAGGCGGAGGACGAGGGTCGTGAGCATGAGGCCGAGCACGGTGCCGACGACACGCAGCAGGCCGAAGTTGAACGTGGCGGCGAAGTCGGGCCGGAGCACGATCGCCGCGGTCATTGGCAGCCAGTAGCCGTGGGGAAGGGCGTAATAGCGCGAGACGGCGAAAGCAAGGGTGAGCACCACCGCGCAGCGCACGGCGTGGCGGAAGGCCACGGACTGCGGCGTGAGGTTGGCACGCATTGTCGAGAGCGCGGACGCGCTGCGCAGCGTATCGGGAAGCGCGGTTTCGGCGCGTTGCGCGCGCTCTTCGCCGCGCGAGCCGGCCCAGTTGGTGTTGCGTACCACGGCAGCAAGCTGGCCCGACAACGTCTGGATGTGTGCGCCGAGGCCCATGGCGGTACCGCCGGCAAGCAAGGCGCGCTCGCTGGCCTGCAAGGTGGCGAGCGCCCGCTCCGCGCGCTGGGGCGGCTCGGCGGCGTCCAGCGCGTCGGCGGTGGCGATGAGCACGCGTGCCGCGTCGTTGCGGAACATTTCGCCCATGCCGTCGCGCGCCGTCTCGAGGACTTCCATGGCGATGAGTTCGAGTCGGATGCGCTCCGCCAGTTCCAGCAGCACGCGGAACGCTTCCATCGCACGACCCCGCGCATGGTGGCGGCCGAGCAGGGTGGTCTGCAGCGCGTCCATGGCGTCGGTGAGTGCAGGTGCCTCGGCATCGTGCTGCTGCTTCCGGGTGAGCACGGCCAGTCCGCGATAGACGGTGGCGAGAGCCGTTCGCTCCGGACGGTAGCGCTGCAGCGGCCACGCCGCGATGGAGAACACCGCCAGCAGCATGCCGCCGGCGAAGATGAGGCCGCCCCCGGCGAGCGCGCCGCCGAGGTCGGTGGGCGTCGCCGCGGTGATGACCAGCAGGAGCATGCTGGTCATGCCCACGCGCGCTATGTCGGGGCCGAACACCACCAGCAGGCCGCCGAAGAAGCCGCAGATGGCGCAGGCCACCGACATCGGCACGATCCAGTCGCCGATGAGGAAGCCGACCAGGGAGGCGGCGCCGGCGGCGAGCGCGGCGAGGAAGAGACGGCTCAGGCGCTGCTGGTACGGGCCCGGCTGGTCCGAGAACATCGTGTCCAGCGCGCCCGCCGCAATACCGATGCCCACCTGCGGGTAGCCGGCCATGAGACCCAGGGCGAGCGGCAGCACCACCGCTGCGCTATTGCGCAGCGCGACCCGCATGGGGACGTCGGGTCGTTTCGTCCGGATCAGCGTGCCGACGACGCTGGCGCGGAGCGAGTAGCCGTTGCTCATGGTATCGGTAGGCTCGTCCTGTGAGCGGTCGATTCTGCCGCAATTCGCCTGACTGGATGGCTAGTGCCGGACAGGCGGGGGTAGGAGCGCGCCCTGCGCGCGACATCTGTTCGCGCCAGTCCCCAAGCTGGCGCGCCAGCTCCAGGGCTCAGCCTCAAAGATCTCGCGCGCAAGCGCGCTCCTACAATGCGCTCAGGGCGCGCGGCCGGCGAATTCGCCGGTGACGGTGTTGACCGTGACCTTTTCGCCGGTGGTGATGTACTCCGGCACCTGGATTTCGATGCCGGTATTGAGCGTGGCCGGCTTCGTGCGCTTGGTGGCGCTGGCGCCCTTGAGCTCGGGTGCGGTATCGGTGACGGTGAGGATCACCGATGTGGGCACTTGGAGGCCGACCGGCGCATCGTCGATCACCTGCACGTAGTAACCCTCTAGGTCTTCCACGATGTAGCCGGCGCTGTCGCCGACCACTTCGGCGCCGAGGGTGTATTGCGTGTAATCCTCGTCGTCCATGAAGACGAACGCGTCGCCGTCCATATACGAGAATTTCGCCTGGCGGCGGCTGAGCTCGACTTCCTTCAGGTCGTCGTCGGCGCGCAGGCTGAGGTCGTACTTGCGGCCGCCGGGAATCGAGTACAGGGTGAAACGGAAGGTCACGTTGCCGCCACGCGCCGTGGGTGCGCTGCGTTCAATGTCGCGGACCTGGTACACCGTGCCTTCGTGCTCGACGACGTTACCTTTCTTGACTTCGGATGCTTTCATGGCTGTTCGACTTCGTGTCGGGGTTGGGATTATTTCGGCGCGAGACGCACGGCGCCGTCGAGGCGGATCGTCTCGCCGTTGATGTAGCGGCTGGCCAGGATGAAGGCGACGGTGTCGGCGAATTCTTCCGGCTTGCCGAGGCGCGAGGGGAAGGGGATCGATGCGGACAGCGACTCCTGCACTTGCGGAGGCATGCCATCGACCATTGGCGTCCAGAAGATGCCGGGAGCGATGGTGTTGACGCGGATGCCGAATCGGGCGAGCTCGCGTGCCATCGGCAGGGTCATGCCGACCACGCCGCCCTTCGATGCGGAATAGGCGGCCTGGCCGATCTGGCCTTCGTAGGCGGCCACCGAGGCGGTGTTCACGATCACGCCGCGTTCGCCGTCCTCACCGGCTGCGGTGGCCTGCATGAGCTGGGCGGCGGCCTTGGCGACATTGAAGCTGCCGACGAGGTTCACCATCACGGTGGTCGAGAAGTTCGACAGCGGCATCGGGCCTTCCTTGCCGAGCACGCGGCCCGCGCCGAGGATGCCGGCGCAGTTCACGACCACGTTGAGTCCGCCCATCGCCTGGTTCGCGGCAGCGACGTTGGCGGCCACGCCATCCTCGGAGGTGACGTCGGTGCGGTAGAACGAGGCGTTGGCGCCGAGCGCGGCGGCTGCGGCATGGCCTTTCTCCTCGTTCACGTCGAAGAGGGCGACCTTGCCGCCCGCCGCGACGAGGCGCTGGGCGACGGCGTGACCGAGACCGGATGCGCCGCCGGTGATGACGGCCCTGACCTGTTCGAGCTGCATGGAGACTCCGGTTTGCTGATGGCAAAGAAGCCCATATTAGCCGAGGGAGCCGGCCACAACAGGGATCAGGCGGTCTCGAGCAGCGCCGCCAGTGCCGTCGACGTCACCAAGTCCGCGAACGGAACCACCGGTTCCGGCGGGTTGGCGGGTTCGGAGAGGAACAGGCTCCACACGCCCACGTCCCACCAGCGGCCTAGCTTGTAGCCGGCCTTCGGCCAGACGCCGGCGGGGGCAAAGCCCATCGCCTCATGCATGGCCACGCTGGTGTCGCCGGGCAGGGTGATGACGCCGACGGCCTGGTTGATGCCCTGCAGTCGCATCGCATCGAGCAGGCAGCCGTAGAGACGCCGGGCGATGCCGCGGCGGCGCGCGTTCTCGTGGACGTAGATCGAGGTTTCGGCAATCCAGTCGTAGGCGGCGCGCTCGCGGAAGCGGCCCGCATACGCATAGGCCAGCACCTCACCGGCCTCCTCCCATACCAGCCAGGGATGGTTGGCAAGGCGTGCGCGGATGCGCCCGGCCATGGCCTCCTCGCCGGGCAGTTCGGTCTCGAAGGTAATGGCGCTGGTCTGGACGACGGGTGCGTAGATGGCGTGGCAGGCCGCGGCATCAGCCTCGTGGGCGACGCGGATCACAGGGTCTTTTCCATGAAGATGCTCGACGCGCTGGCGCGATGCTCGCCGAACGGGCGGCAGCGGCGGTACCCGGCGCGCTCGTAGAGCTCGATCGACTCGGTCTGTGCGGTGCCGGTTTCGAGTCTGACCATCTTGCCCCCACTGGCACGCACCTGCTGCTCCAGTGCCTCGAGCATCTGCTTGCCCAGCCCCATGCCGCGGCAGGCAGGCAGGACATACATGTACTTGAGCTCGACATAGTCGCCGTGATCCACCCCGGCACCGCATGCCAGCGGCAGGCCATCCACGCGCGCGGTCATGAAGGTGGTGTGCGGTTGACGCAGGCTTTCGACGCTCACGGAAGGCGGCGGCAGGTGGCGGTCCAGGTCGGAAAGGTATCCGTGCAGTTGCTCGATCAGCGGCAGGATATCGGGCTTGCCGGGATCGTCGATGGCGAATACCAGCGCCGGCGGCGAGGGCGGCACGGTGAGGTCGCCGTCGTTGAGGCTGCGCAGGAAAAAACGGTCGCAGCTGAAATGACCGGTACCTCCCATCGGTGCGTCGATGCGGGTGAAACCATGGCGGAGGTAGAGCGCCTGCGCCGCATCCATGCCGGTGAGCGTCTCCAGGTAGCAGCGCGAGAAGCCCGCGCGCCGCGCGGCGTCGAGGCAGCGGCGGAGCAGTTGCGATGCGGCGCCGGTGCCGCGTGCCTCGGGCAGGAAATACATCTTGCGCAATTCGCAGGTTTCTTCGTCGCCCCCTTCCAGCGGCGCCATGCCGCCGCCACCGACGGCGCGTCCATGCATTTCGACCACGAAGTACGCGGTGCGCGGGCGCGAATACGCGGTCGACATCGTGTCGACCTCCGCGTCGTGGATGGCGAAGCCGGGGCCGTCGGCGCCGAATTCGGGCATGACGGTGCGGATCACCGCGGCGATGTCGGCATCGTCGCGCGGCTCGATGGGGCGGATGAGGTAGTCGGCAGGCATGCGCAGATGCTGCCATGGATGATGGACGGTGTCAGGCTGCCGTGCGGGCCTGGGTGACCCTGCTCGCGGTGGCCTTGCCCAGTTGCCCGGCCAGCCATGCGCCGGTTTCCACCAGGCGGTCCAGGTCCACGCCCGTGGTCATGCCCATGCCGTGCAGCATGTACACCACGTCCTCGCTCGCGACGTTGCCCGTGGCGCCCTTCGCATAGGGACAGCCGCCGGTACCGGAGACCGCGCTGTCCACCACGCGTACGCCTTCCTCCAGGCAGGCGAGGATGTTGGCGAGGGCCTGCCCGTACGTGTCATGGAAATGCACGGCAAGCGAAGCCATCGGCACCTCGGCCGCGACCGCGCGCAGCATGGCCCGCGCCTTCGCGGGCGTGCCGACACCGATCGTGTCGCCCAGCGATACCTCATGGCAGCCGAGCTCGTGCAGGCGGCGCGCCACGCGCACCACATCCGCCACCGGCACCTCGCCCTGGTAAGGGCAGCCGAGCACGGTGGAGACGTAACCACGTACGGCGACGCCTTCGGCGCGGGCGCGTTCGAGCACGGGGACGAAGCGATCGATGGATTCATCGATCGACGCATTGACGTTCTTGCGATTGAACGCTTCGGAGGCGGCCGTGAAGACGGCCACGTCGGAAGCGCCGGCGTCGCGCGCACGCTCGTAACCCTGGAGGTTCGGCACCAGCACCGGATACGCCACGCCCGGCACCTTGCGAATGGCGCGGAACACTTCCGCCGCGTCGGCGAGCTGCGGCACCCACTTGGGGCTGACGAAGCTGGTGGCCTCGATGGTGGCGAGGCCGGTAGCGGAGAGGCGATCGATCAGTTCGACCTTCACCGCCGCGGGCAACAGGGTCTTTTCGTTCTGCAGGCCATCGCGGGGGCCGACTTCGACGATGCGGACATGGTTGGATACGTTCATGCGGGTTCCGGTCAGGCCGTTTCGGCGAAGCGGACGAGGACGGCGTCGGCGTCCACGAAATCGCCCTGTGCGGCGGATACCGATTCAATGGTTCCTGCACGGGGCGCCTTCAAGGCGAGTTCCATCTTCATGGCCTCCATCACCAGCAGCTCCTGGCCTTCCTCGACCACGTCGCCGGCCTTGGCGCGGACCAGCACGATGCGCCCGGGCATCGGTGCGACCAGTTGTTTCGCGCCCGCGGCTTTCTCGCCTTCCCACGCGAAGGCGGGTGCGCGTTCGAAGGTCCAGCGCCGGCCGTGCTCGTCGTGCAGCCGCACGCGCCCATCGTGCAGGGCGAGCGGCACGCGCCGCGCGTGCTCGTCGAAGCGGGCGGAAAGCGTACCGTCAGCGAAGCGCGCGCCGGCCACGGTGCACGAGCGGTCGCCGAGGTGCAGCACGTAGTCGCCGCCGTGGCCGTGCGCATCGATCTCGTGGCGGCGGCCGCCTTCGACCAGCGCGACCACGCGCTTGCCCGGATGGCCGAGGCGCCATGCATCCGCGCTTCCCCAGGGCGAATGCGGATCGCCCGCGTCGTTGCGCAGCGAGGCCTCGTCGGCGAGGAGCAGGGCCGTCGCCGCGGCGAAGCGATCGAGGTCGCCGGCTTCGGCGTCGCCGACCAGGAACTCGTCGAGATGGCGGTCGAGGTAACCGGTATCGATCCGGCCTTCGACCACGACGGGATGGCGGGCGAGCCGCTCGAGGAAGGCCACGTTGGATTTCGGGCCGACGATGTCCGTCTGCGCCAGCGCTTCGCGGAGGCGCTCGAGCGCCCGCGGCCGGTCGCCGTCGTGCACGATGAGCTTCGCGATCATCGGGTCGTAGAAGATCGTGACCGTATCGCCGGCGACGACGCCGCCATCGAGCCGGACGTGTTCCGACGGGGCAGGCAACGCGAGGGAAACGAGCCGTCCGGAGCCAGGCAGGAAGTTGGCCTCGGGATCTTCGGCGTACAGCCGTACTTCGATCGCATGGCCCTGCGCCTTGATCTCGTTCTGCGCCAGCGGCAGCGGTTCGCCTGCGGCCACGCGCAATTGCCATTCGACGAGATCGAGGCCGAGCGTTTCCTCGGTGACCGGATGCTCCACCTGCAGACGGGTGTTCATTTCCATGAAGAAGAACTCACCGTCCTGGCCCACGATGAACTCGACCGTGCCCGCACCGACGTAGTCGACCGCACGTGCCGCGGCCACCGCGGCCTCGCCCATGCGCGCACGGCGCGCCTCGTCGAGGAAGGGGGACGGCGTTTCCTCCAGCACCTTCTGGTAACGCCGCTGGGCCGAGCACTCGCGTTCGTTCAGGTGGACGATATGGCCATGGGTGTCGCCGAACACCTGGAACTCGATGTGCCGCGGATGCTCGACATAACGCTCGAGGATCACGCGCGTATCGCCGAAGGCGTTCGCGGCCTCCCGTTGTGCCGAAGCGAGCGCCTCGGAGAAGCCGCCCTCGTCGCGCACGATGCGCATACCCTTGCCGCCGCCTCCGGCGGCAGCCTTGATCATGAGCGGGAAGCCGGTCCGCTTCGCCTCGGCAGCGAGGTGCGCCGGATCCTGGTTCTCACCGTGGTAGCCGGGAACGAGGGGCACGGCATGGCGTTCCATGAGTGCCTTGGCGGCCGCCTTGGAGCCCATGGCGTCGATGCTCTCGGGGCGCGGTCCGATGAAGACGATGCCGGCCTCGGCGCAGGCGCGTGCGAAGCCGGTGTTCTCCGAAAGGAAGCCGTAACCGGGATGGATCGCCTGCGCGCCGCTGCGCTTTGCCACCTCGATGATCGCGTCGCCACGCAGGTAGGACTCGGCCGGGCGCGGGCCGCCGATCGGCCATGCCTCGTCGGCGAGCCGTACGTGCTGTGCACCGGCATCGGCGCTGGAATACACGGCGACCGTGCGGATGCCCAGGCGGCGGCAGGTCCGGATGACGCGGCAGGCGATTTCGCCACGGTTGGCGATCAGAATGCAGTCGAACATGCGGCTCCCGGCGTGCTGTCGGAGGGGAAGGGGAAAAGCGGGAAAATTAGCAGATCGCGGCTTTCCAGCGGGTTGCATCGCAGCATCGCGAAGCTTCCGTGATTTGCAGTCGGGCGGCGGGTCGCCTAGCCTTGGAAGCCCGGGAGGGCGTTCCGTGCCGTTCCCGATCCCCCTCCACAGCGAGAATTTCATGCAGATCGCCAATCGCCACGCCGTTTCCTTCCACTACACGCTGACCGACGACCAGGGCAACGTCATCGACAGCTCGGAAGGCCGCGAGCCGCTGGCCTATATCCATGGCGAAGGCCATATCGTCCCGGGTCTCGAGAAGGCGCTGGAAGGCCGCTCGGCGGGCGACCAGTTCCAGGTCGACGTCGTGCCGGAAGAAGGTTACGGCCCGCGCCACGACGAGCTGGTCCAGGTCGTGCCGCGCGCGGCGTTCCAGGGTGTTGAAGACCTCCAGCCGGGCATGCAGTTCCAGGGCCGCAACGACCAGGGCAGCATCAACGTCACCATCAGCAAGATCGACGGCGACAACGTCACTGTCGACGGCAACCATCCGCTCGCGGGGCAGACCTTGCACTTCGCGGTAGAGATCACCAACGTGCGCCAGGCCACGGACGAAGAGCTGTCGCACGGGCATGTGCACGGCGAAGGCGGTCATCACCATTAAGGCTGCGGCTTCGCCGCCTTGTCTTCATTCGCGCGCAGGGCGCGCTCCTACAGAGACGCCATGTAGGAGCGCGCCTGCGCGCGAAAAGCCAACGAAGCGGAGAGGCAGTAACCCCACCTCTCCCTCAATACCAATCGAGCAACGACACACCCAGTCCCAGATACGTCGCCCGGTGGTTGTAATCGATCAGGCTCTCGCCATAGCCATTGAAGATTTCCATATAGCCGCGCAGGTTGCCGACCACCGGGAAACTCCACGTACCGCGTAGCGAGCCGTGCGAGCGGTCGCCGGTGCGGAACGAATGACGCGCGGTCAGGCCGAATTCCTGTCGGCCCACCTCGTGCACGATCTGGATCTCGCCGCGGCCCATATAATCCTGGATGTCCGGGTTGTCGTCGTCCTTGCGGTCCTCGGGGATGCGCCACCACGGGCGCAGCATGATCGTCCAGCCTTCCCGCTCCAGGCCGATGTCCGCGACCACGCGGTTCCAGCTGCGCGAGAGCGGGTCGGCGCGACCGTTGGACTGGTGGTTGATGCCGATGCTGGCAAGCCGGCCGGTCCAGCCGAGCACCTGGTAGTGGGTATTGAACGCGAGCATCGCTTCGGGCTCGTAGTTCGTTTCGCGGAACGGGCGCGAATTGTCGGTGTTGTAGACCTGCCAGCGCGACGACTGGGTATAGCCGACCCAGAGATCGCCGTTGTCGTCGAACAGATTCTCGGCAACCTTGGTCTTCAGGCTGATCTGGAACTTGGCCTCGACGTCGTCCAGTTGCTGCGGCGTGGTCACCGTGTGGTCCGGCGCCGGGCTATGCGGCCGCCTGTTCTGCTTCGAGGCGCCGAAGAACGGCAGCGCGTACGTCGGCTTGTACCCGCGCAGGTTGAACGTGCCCAGCTTCGACTCTGGCGACAACTCCCAGCGGCTGTCGAGCAGGGACAACGGGCGGGCGACCTCGCCCGAATTGCGTGTCGCCACGTCGACACTGACCGAGTTCGCCGAAGGATCTTCTTTCTTGGCGGCTTGCGGCAGCCGGTCGCGGCCCACCGCCCTGTCGTAGCAGAGCAGGCGCTGCGAATCGGTTTCTATCCCCGCGCAGGCGCGGATGTCCAGGGGACTGGGATTCTGTGCGAGGACAAGGCTCGCATGCAGGCACGCGTAAGCGCCTAAGGCGCCGGCGGCGCGGAATGGCTTCATGGTGATGACTCCCTGCTGGCCGGTTCGGACCCGGCAAGACGGGGAGTGTAGCGGCGCTGCCTGTGTGCAGAACGTGCGCGTTCAGCCTGGGGAAGGGTGGGAAGCCCGCTGGCGGGCTTCCCACGGCGCATCGGCGTTCGAGCCGGCGTTCTCGTTATGGGCTGCTGGAGGCGCCCGACTGGCTCACCCACCTCTGGTACTCGGCCTTGGTGACCCTCCCGTCGTGGTTCTTGTCCGCAAACAGGAAATCATTGGCGAGCAGCGGGTAAGCCGCGGCCTGGGTCTCCGTGATGGAGCCCTTGCCGCCCGAAAGCGTCGCGAAGTCCGGCGCCGGGCCGGAGGGCTTCGCCGGGGCGGGGCCGCTGTTCACGGTGACCTGGCCCTGGGGCGTCGCCATCGACGCTCCACTGGAACCCGTCTCGGAGCCGGGCGGCGCAGGGGGCGACGGCGGCATGGGTGCCGCGGGTGCCGCAGGAGCTGCCGGCGGCGGAGGCGGTGCCTCGCTCGCGGGCGGCGGCATGCTCGGATCGGGAGCCTGGGTGGTCGCCGGCGGCATGGGCTGGCCCGGACGCGGCGGAGGCGGTGGGACGTCACCCGGCGGCGGTGGCGGCGGTGGCGTGGCCTCGCCCGGGGGCGGAGGAGGCACCTGGTTGGTGGGCGGCGGAACTTGCGCGAACGCCGCACCTGCCAGCAGCAGCGATGCGCCGATGGCAACGGCGCGAACTTGCTTCTTCATGGAAAGGCCTCCTTTCGTCACGTGGGTTGGCAATCGTTGCCCACGCTAGCAAGGAGCGATTTAATGGCGACCCAATTGCGGAAAGGCCTCTACCGTGCCGTCACGCGTATCCGACGTGCCCTCCACGGGCGACGTGCTGCGACTTTCGCCGCGCTCCGCGCAGCTGCTCCACCTGGCGGCGCAGGGGTTACTGAGGCGGGCGACGCGCAAGGCGCGAAAGGCCGATGTCCCGGCAGCGATCGCCCGCATGGGCATGCTGCAGATCGACACGATCAACGTGGTCGCCCGCAGTCCCTACATGACCCTGTTCTCGCGGCTGGGCCGTTATCGCAACGAATGGCTCGACGAAGCGCTTGCCGAGGGCGCCATCGCGGAGTGCTGGGCGCATGAGGCGTGCTTCGTCCCGGCAGCCGAGTACCGCTACCATCGCGACTACCGCGCGGGAAGGGCGGGGCATTGGGCCCACAAGATGGCCGAACGCACGCATGCCGAAGCGCGTGCGGACATGGACGCGCTGCTCGAACGCATTCGTCGGGAAGGGCCGCTGCGTGCCGCCGATTTCGAGCGCGACAGTCCGGTAACGAAGGGATGGTGGGGCTGGAAGCCGGAGAAGCGCTGGCTGGAGGCGTGGTTCGCGCTGGGCCGCCTCATGGTCGCGCGGCGCGAACGCTTCCAGCGCGTATACGACCTGGCGGAGCGGGTGACGGGGAACTGGGCCGAGCCGCCGCCTGCGGCTGCGCTGGACGAGGCAGCGGTCCGCAGGCATTTCATCCAGGAAAGCGTGCGCGCCCTCGGCATCGCGAAGGCGCGCTGGATCGCCGACTATTTCCGTTTGCGTCCGCGCGTGACCGACGAAGAACTCCAGCCGTTGCTCGCGGATGGAAGCCTCGTGAGGGTGTCGGTCGACGGCTGGGACGAACCCGCCTATGTCCAGCACGAGCACAGGGCATTACTGGACGAAGCCGCACGGAACGGCCTGCGCGCCACCCGCAGCACGCTGCTCTCGCCCTTCGATCCCGTGGTCTGGGACCGCGCGCGCGTGCTGGATCTTTTCGGCTTCGAATACACGATCGAATGCTATGTGCCGGCGGCGAAGCGGAGGTACGGCTACTACGCGCTCCCTGTCCTGCATCGCGGCCGGCTGGTGGGCCGGCTGGATGCGAAGGCACATCGCCAGGCGGGCCTGTTCCAGGTACTCGGCGTCTGGCTGGAGGACGGCGTTGCCGTCACGCCCGCCCTGGTCGACGGCATCGCGAGCGCCATAGGCGAATGCGCGGCCTGGCATGGCACGCCGCGCATCGCCGTCGAGAGGAGCCAGCCACGCGAACTGGCAAAGCTCCTCGGGAAGGCGGTCAGCGCCTGATCAGCGGGTCGAAGCCGGCGCCGGAACGTCCGCGCAGGATTTCCCGTGAAGGGCTTCCTTCAGTTGGGTCGCGAGAGAGGTGCAGCGGTTGCCCAGCTGCCCACGCATGTCCGGATCCTGCGACTGGCGCAGCAGGCTCGTGCGCATCAGTTCATAGCGGCTCTCGATCTGGTCGCGGGCATAGATGCCGGCGGCAAGGTGGCAGCTCTTGTAGCTGGCCAGGTACTCGTCGCACGACGCGATACCCGTGCTGTCCGGCAGTGCGGTCGCCTTGCCGCCGGCCTTCGTCCCCGAGCGGGGGGTAGCGGTGGTAGCGGTGGTGCCGGTACTGGAACGCCTGGCCGGGCTGCTGGTGGAAGTCGTAGTGGTTTCGACCGTGCGGCCGGCGGTCGTTTCCGGCTTCGTCGTCTTGTGGTCGGCGCATGCGGCGAGCGCGAGTGCGCCGGCGAGCAGAGGAATGAGGCGGGTCATGGAGCGGGTCATGGTCGTCGGGTCCCCTAGGCGAACGTGGACGGATGGTAGCCAAAGTCGCAGCATCGATGCGACGCGAAGCAAGGATGTGCCCAGAAGGGGTGAAAGCGATGTCAGCGGAGACCATCGCTATTTCCGGCCGGTACAGGTATAGTCCGCGCACTGTGTTTGCCGGGGTCATAGAGTTACGTTGACCCGATGCCGCTGATCACGGATCCGCAACATCGCTTCGCTCCTCGCGTTTCCTTGCACACCAGTAATGCAGCGACTTACGTCAAGTCGCTGGTTTCATTCGTAAATCGTATTGGAGTGTTTCTATGTCGGATCGTGAGATCGGCACCGTCAAGTGGTTCAACGATGCCAAGGGCTTCGGCTTCATTTCCCGTGAAAACGGCCCGGATGTGTTCGTTCACTTCCGCGCCATCCAGGGCAACGGCTTCAAGTCCCTGGCCGAAGGCCAGAAGGTCTCCTTCAAGGTCGTGAACGGCCAGAAGGGTCTGCAGGCTGAGGAAGTCCAGGCCGCTTAATCGGCCGGGTTCTTTCCGAAAAAAAACCGGGCGGCGACGCCCGGTTTTTTTTATGTTCCGCACTTACGTTTTCGCTGACGGAGTTACGTCAAGCACTGGTCATTGCGCATTATCGGCAAGAAAAATGCGTCCATCGCGTTTCCTTCACGAATTTCCGCGTGATCGCTGTCAAAAAACCGTCCTCTGTAGGGATTTTCCTACAGAACTTTTAGAAAATGTGGTTATGATCCTTTCTACTGTGTCTGCGCGGTCACGAGAGTGACCCGATGTAAGCGATCAGTTTTCGCGCTCCATCGCCTCACCCGGTCCTGCATGCTCAGTAAGTCGCCGGCTCGCGAGCCGGGTTTTCGTGTGTTGGATAGAGGTGTGTGTGATGGCAACTGGTACTGTGAAGTGGTTCAACGACGCCAAGGGTTTTGGCTTTATCACCCAGGATGAAGGCGGCCCGGACGTATTCGTGCATTTCCGCTCGATCCAGGGCAACGGCTTCAAGTCGTTGCAGGAAGGTCAGAAGGTGGAATACACCGTGACCCAGGGCCAGAAGGGCCCGCAGGCGGATAACGTCGTTCCGAAGTAATCAGTGCGGGCCGGCTCGCGCCGCCCGTTCCTGCATGACTTCCGCTCCTCCGGCGCTTCGCGTGCCGGAGGAGTTTTAGTTCATGAACCCGCGGCGACACGTGCGGTTGCCCGATAGCTTCGTGCCATTCGGCAGCGTTTTCCTTTGCTAGGCTTTACGCATTCCACGGAGCCCGGCGATGACCACCATTCCCATAGACGGCAAGCAGCGCGATCTCGGCGGCGGATTCGTCGTGCGGCGCATGCTCCCGCACCTGAAGGCGCGCCATGTCGGCCCCTTCGTTTTCTTCGACCAGATGGGCCCCGCCGCCTTCGACGAGGATGCCGGACTCGACGTGCGGCCGCATCCGCATATCGGCCTTGCAACGGTCACCTGGCTCTTCGATGGGGTGATCCGCCACCGCGACAGCCTGGGCAGCGCCGTGGACATCCACCCCGGCGACGTCAACTGGATGACGGCCGGCCGCGGCATCGTGCATTCGGAACGGACGCCGCAGGAAGCGCGCCATGGCGACGCGAGCCTGCACGGCATCCAGGTGTGGGTTGCCCTGCCGAAGTCGCACGAGAAGGTCGACCCCGAGTTCCACCATCATGCCGCCGCCGAACTGCCCAAGGTCGAACGCGACGGTGTCCGGATGGTGGTGATCGCCGGGCAGGCCTTCGGCGCGAACTCTCCCGTGCGCGTGTTCGCTCCCATGTTCTTCGTCGAGGCGCGCCTGGAGGCTGGCGCGCGGCTTACGCTGCCCGAGGAGCACGCGGAATGGGGCGTATACGTCGTTCAGGGTGCCGCGCGCCTCGACGACCTGGAGCTGGCCGCGCTCGACATGGCGGTGGCACACGACGGCCCGCCACCGGTGCTGGAGGCGAAGGAGCCTTCCCTGGTGATGCTGTTCGGCGGCGCGCCGCTCGATGGCGAGCGCCACCTGTGGTGGAATTTCGTGGCCAGCTCGCCCGAACTGATCGAAACGGCGAAGGCAGACTGGGCGGCAGGCCGTTTTCCGCTGGTGCCCGGCGACGAGTACGAGCGAATCCCGCTGCCCGAGTATTGACGGGGGACGCATGGCCGGCTTTCGCAGTTTTCGCGAGTTCTATCCGTATTACCTCGGCGAGCACGCCGATGCCCGCTGCCGCCGGCTGCATTTCGCCGGCAGCTGGGTCGTGCTGTTTGCCTTGCTGATGCTTGCCGTCACCGGCGCCTGGGCCTGGTTGCTGCTCGCTCTGGTCGGCGGCTACGGGTTCGCCTGGATAGGCCATTTCGTGTTCGAGAAGAACCGGCCCGCCACCTTCCGCCATCCCTTCTACAGCCTGATGGGCGACTGGGCGATGTTCTGGGACATCCTGCGCGGGCGCGTCTCCCTGCATTGAGCGCGCCCACGCCTTCCCTCAGGCGACTTCGGCCGGGATGGCCGGCCGGCTGGCCTCGCGTTGGGCGCGGCGGGACGCGCTCCACGCATCCAGCTCCATCTCGTCGCGCGCCAGGCGGCACACCTCCAGCAAGCGTTCGACGTCGGCGTCGCTCATTCCCGCATTGAGGGTCAGCCGCAACAGCGAGCGGTTGACCGTCGTCGCCGGTGCGCTGAACACCGAGCCGAACACACCACGCCGTTCCATGACGTCGCGAACCCTCCCAGTGAGGATCTCCTGCCCGGCCTCGAACGCCACGATCTGCTCGGTGCCGTCACCGATGGGATAACCCATGGCCGCAAGCTCGCCACGCACGTGGCGGGTGATGTCGCGCAGCCGCCGCCGGCGCCAGCCTTCCGTCTGGATGACGCGGTGCGCAGCCGAGATGCCGGCCAGTTCGTGGGGCAGGAGGGAGGAGCTGAAGATGGCCGGCAAGGCCTCGCAGCCGAAGTAGTCCTTGAAGCGCGTGGTGCAGGCAATGAAGCCGGCGCGCGAGCAGTAGGCCTTCGCCAGGCTCGCGGTGATGAAGTGCACGCGGTCGTTGAGGCCGAGGCTGGCCACCAGGCCTTCGCCGCGCTGGCCGTGCGTGCCCAGCGAATGCGATTCGTCGACGACCAGCACGCAGCCCTGCGCCTCGGCGATGCCGGCGATCTCCACGAGCGGCGACAGGCTGCCATTGGTGCTGTAGACCGCATCGACGACGATCACGCCGGGGCCGTTGCGCAGCACCTGGCGCTCCAGGTGCGGGATGTCGTTATGCAGGACCGGGACGGCCTTCGCGCCGGCGCTGCGGATGCCCTCCCACAGGGACGCGTGGGCGAGCATGTCGATGTATACGGGAACGCGTTCGCCGGCGATGGACTGGATCAGGCCGACGTTCGCGGCGAAGCCGGACTGGGCGAGGATGCCGTCCTCGCTGCCGACGGCCCGGGCCAGTTCGGCCTCGGCGCGGTGCAGCGGCTGGTCGGCGTCCTGCTGGAACAGGGCCGACATCATCATGCCGAGGCCGCCCGTGGCCAGGGCTTGCCGCTGGGCCTCCACGATGTCCGGATGCCCGGCGATGGCGAGGTAGTCGTTGCTCTGCAGCATCAGATCGCCATGACCCGGCCGCCTTCCCCTCAAAATGTGACGGCCACCCCAATCCACGGCCACGCGTTCGTTGTGAAATCGATCGACCCTGCACGTGACGAATGCCGGCAGGGCCGGCGCCTTGGCGATCGGGTGAAGAACGGAAACGTTTTCCATGGATGATCTCTCTCTTTTCTGGTCAAGGGACGGGCGAGTCCACGCCAGCTCCGGGCGTGACGGCGCACGCGCCGCCCTCGCCCTGGCAGGCGCGTCGTCGGGTGGAGTGCCGGGAGCCCCGCGGGGCTCCCGCCCCTCAAGCCATCAATAGAGAAGAGACGTTGTGCGGACGGCGTCGTCCGAACGATAGAACGCCCCACACCGGGAGTGCCGGTGCTGGATGGTCCGCTCGATTGGATTCAGGACGGTTTAAGGGCGTTCAGATGAACCGCGACCTGCTGTCGGCGGCCATGCTGAGATCCTGCTCGCGCAGCCAGGCGCGGTAAGACTTGACGTGTTGCAGGCGGAAGCGCTGCACATCGTCGATCAGGGCGTAGTAGTACCACTGTTCGCCGGAGACGGCGGTGGCGACATGGAGCTGCGACTCCGGATCGACCACGCCCTTGTGGTAGAAGCCGTCGCGGGAATTGAACCAGGGCAGCGCCGTGCCCCTCCGCAGGGCCTCCAGGACTGTCGGCGGCGCGCCCAGATCTGCCGCAATTTCATAGTGGGTGCGAAGATCCTCGTCGGTCTGGACGAGGAGAAAGCGGCCGATGCCCCAGGCGTCGACCAGCAGAAGGCCGGTGGGGTTGCAGTGGACGTAACACTCCACGGGCTGGAAGGTGGCCGTGACTGCCTGCAGGACCTCGCGGAAGGCCGGATCGCGCAGGAAGCGGAAATTGCCCAGGGCCAGGGTCTCCGCGACGAACGCACTGGCGCGCTCGAAATAGCGGTGCTGGAGTTCGGTGATCGCCGTCTGCAGCTTCTCGATGGCCGCCGGATCGTTCTTCCGGATGAAGCGGTCGATCACGCCGGAGTTGAAGGCATCGATAGCCGTGGCGTCGTCGGCCCGGCCGGTGAGGAGGATCTTGCCGATATGGGGGTTGGGCAGGCGCTTGCAGAAGGTGATGCCGTCCATTTCGGGCATGGCCTGGTCGACCACGACCACCGAGATTTCGGCGAAGCGTTCGGGGTCGTAGACCACCCGGTGGATGGAATCGATGTCGAGCGCCACCAGCTCCTGCGTTTCGGAGGGGCGATCCTTCCAGCGGTAAAGCCAGCCGCCGCCGGGCACCGGCCGGCTGCCGTTGTTGCCCAGGGTGGCCAGCGCGCTGCGCGGCGAGCTGAACGTGCGCACCCGCATCATCGGGTCGAGCAGCAGCGGCACGACCTCGAGGTACTCCTCGTGGTCGTCGACGAGTACCGTGGTGGTCGGAAAATGGAAGGGCTGGATATCGCCCTGCGAGTTCAGCGTCATCACTGCCGGTCCCCGGTCTCCGGATGCGGGAAGGTGAGGGTGAACTCCGTGAATTCGCCCAGGATGGTACGGCATGCGATGCCACCGCCCATATGCTCCATCGCCGCGCGACAAAAAGCGAGTCCTATTCCCAAGCCGGTCACCGTGCCTGCCCCGGCGCTGTCGCTGGCATAGGAATAAAAGCGGTTGAAGATCCGGGGGACCACGTCCGGCGGGATGCCGGGGCCGGTGTCGTGGACGCGGATGCGGTTGGCCTGCTCGCCCGGCTCGATGAACACGTGTATTTCGCCCTTTCCGGCCCGGTCGGTATGGAACAGCGCGTTGCGCAGGAGATTGAACAGGATGTGCACCACGAGGGTCTCTTCCCCGAGGAGGGGGAAATCGCCCGTGGGCGAGAGGGTGATACGTTCGCGCTCGGCGCGTGAACCGTAGGGAAACCGGCGGAGGGCCTGTTCCACGCACTCCCTCGCGGCGAGCGGCGACAGCGGCACCTCGCCGATGGGCCGCGCCGAGAGCAGCAGCATATCGATGATGGTGTTGGCATAGGTGACCTCGCGCTCCATCACGCCGATGCTGCGTTCCAGCGCATGCAGGTTCTGCGCGCGCAGTTCGGGCACCGCCAGGCCCTCGCTCTCGGCCAGCCGGTGGCTGCGGATCAGGTCCGGCATGAAGCGGGCCACGGCACGCGCCGCGATGCGCAGGGAGCCCAGCGGCGTGCGCAGTTCGTGCGCAATGTTGTTCGAGGCCGCGGTGAGCGCATCGATCCGCGACTGTTCGGCCATGTTCGACGACACGGTGCAGGTGGCTCCGCCCACCATGGCGAACAGCAGCAGCGGGATGTATTCGAGCATCGTGCGGGTCTGCAGGTGCGCCTCAGGCGAGAGGACGAACACCAGCGCGGCAAGCAGGCTGCCGATGCTGAACACCACGAGGAAGCTGGCGATGTCGAACAGCATCATCAGCAGCATCACGCATGCGAGATGGGTCATCAGCCAGGCCGGCGTGGCATTACGCAGCGTCATGTAGCCCACGAAGAAGGGCATCGCCACCGTCATCGCCCCATACCAGTAGGTGGGCAGGTGGGTGCGCAGGCGCCGCGGCCACCAAGGCAGCAGGGCGAGCGGTATGAAGGTGGCGCTGCAGACCAGCCGCATGGGCAGGTTTTCGTAGGGCTGCGGAAACAGGTAGGCCCAGACCGGGTAGTACACCGCCAGGCAGAAGCTGCCCACCACGCCGATCGCCACCATCTTCGGCTGCGAATACCGCGTGCGCAGGAACATGGTGGTTTCGAAGCGCGCCATCGCCCGCAGCAGCCAAAGGTGCATGCGGGGGAAATACCGGGCGCGAACCGGCTTGTCGGGATGCAATACGTTCATCGATAGAGGCGATGGCAGGCCTGGCAGGCCTCGCCGACCGGGGCGACCGCCCTGGCCAGCGCCTCGCAGGTCGCGGGGGCTGTCGCCGCCGCGCCGTCGAGGGCCTGTTCCAGCCGGCCGGCCGCCTCGTAGAAGGGCGCGTCCATGTCGGGGAAGGCCTCGCGCAGGTCGGCCGCTGTCTGCAGCATGCGCGACAGGTGGTCCGTCGAGGCCTTGGCATCGCACTGCTTCGCCCGCACGTTGGCGCGCAGGACACCCATGTGGTGTTGCATTACCGCCATCACGCCGCGATGGAACGGCGTGCCCTGGCGCAGGGCCGAGAGGGCGAAGGTGGTTCCCATCGCGCCCACGACGAGGCCGAGAAGAACGAGTAGCAGCGGGCGCATCTGGGGTCCATCGGATCACGAGGGCGCCAGCATAGCCCAGGGCCACGATTTTTCGATATGAGACAATGGACGCACCCATCCCCCGCGAGTCATCCGTGAGCACGGCCCAGGCCGAACGTTTTGCCGGCATCGAACGCCTGTACGGCCGTGGCAGCCTCGACCGGCTGGCGCATGCGCACGTCTGCGTCATCGGCGTGGGCGGCGTGGGTTCGTGGGCGGCGGAGGCCCTCGCGCGAAGCGGCATCGGCCGGCTCACCCTGATCGACGGCGACGATGTCTGCCTGTCCAACACGAACCGCCAGTTGCATGCGCTGGACGGCGAGTACGGCAAGCCGAAGGTAGGCGTCATGGCGGAACGCATGCACGCCGTCAGCCCCACGATCCGGCTCGAGGCGATCGAGCGCTTCCTCACGCCGTCCACCCTGGACGAGCTGCTCGACCGAAACTACGACGTGGTGATCGACGCCTGCGATGCCCTGAAGGTGAAGCTGGAGACCATCGTCTGGTGCCGCCGGCGCAAGCTGCCGCTGGTGACGGTCGGCGCGGCGGGTGGGCGCACCGATCCCACCCAGGTCCGCGTGCGCGATCTTTCGCGGACGGAGCACGACGCGATGCTGAGCATGATCCGCAAGAAGCTCCGCCAGGAATACGGCTTCCCGCGCAACCCTGACCGCTTCTTCGGCGTCTCCGCCGTGTATTCGCTGCAGAACGTGCAGTATCCGCAGGCGGACGGCAGTGTCTGCGGCATCCGGCCGCCCGGCGCCGATGCGCTGAAGCTGGATTGCGGCGGCGGCCTGGGAGCCGCCACGCATGTCACCGGTGCGTTCGCCTTCGCGGCGGTGGGCAAGGCGCTGGAAAAGCTGACGGCCGCTAAGAAGGACTGAGGCTCAGCGCTCCTCCGCCACGATGCGGAGGGCTTGCTCGAGACGCTCGATGCTTTCCTCGGCGCCGAGGGCAAGACGGATGCCGCCGGCATCGCTGCCCGCACCGACGAATCCCGTGCCCGCCGCGACGCGCACACCCCGGGCGAGGAGGCGCCGCTCCAGGCGGGCAGCGTCGGCAGAAGGCAGCCACGCGTGCAGGCTTGCCACCGACGTGACGAGCTCGGGACCGAGGATGTGGCGTGCCATCCGGGCACGGGCGGTCATGGCCGGCACGAGCTGTCCAAGCCGCGCCTCTGCCGTGCCGTCGTCCATCCAGCGGGCGACCACCGAAGGCCAGAGCGCCGGCAATCCGTCCTGTTCCCGCTGGATGTCGCCACGGATACGTTCCCGGGCCGCGGGCTGCGGATGCAGCAGCCAGCCGATCCGGAGGCCCGGCCCGAGGATCTTCCCGATGCCACCGGCATTCACGGTGCGGCCCGCTGCGATGACGGTGAACGGCGGCACCGCCTCCCGTCCGTGCCAGGCCAGGGGCGAATAGACGTCGCCTTCGACGATCGCGAGCCCCAGCATGTCGGCCACCGCCGCGATTTCCATGCGGCGCGAAAACGGCATAGTGATCGTGGTGGGGTTGTGCAGGGTGGGCTGGATGTAGAGCGTGCTTGCCCCGCTCCTTTCCTTCGCCTGCACCAGCGCATCGGGACGGATGCCGTGCCCGTCCATGGCGACGTCGACGCAGCGCATGCCCAGGCCGGCCGCCATGGCCCGGAAGCCCTGATAGGTCCGTTCCTCCACCAGCACCGTCGCCGGCGGCCCGGCATGCCGTAGCGCCAGGCCGAGCGCGTGCCGCGCGCCGTTCGTCAGCGTGATGCATTCCGGATCCACCGGCCCGTAACCGCAGATCCGCTCGAGCCAGCCCGCTATCGCTCGCCTGGCTGTCACCGGGCCGGCCGGATCGGGGTAGGCGAGGTCGTCGGCCGTCAGGGTCGTCGAGGCGAGCGCCTCGCTGAGACATGCGGCGGTGTCCGCACGAAGCGGCAGGTTCACCGCGAGGTTGTAGGTCGGATTCATCGGCACATCATCGGTTAGGCTTCGCGCCATGTGGTGCGTCTATCTCATCGAATGCCGTAACGGGGCCTGGTACGCAGGCATCACCAATGACCTGGAGGCCCGCTACGCCGCGCACGTGGCGGGGAAGGGCGCCCGCTACACGCGTGCCAATCCTCCCGTTCGCCTGCTCGGCTCGCGGGCCTTCGCCGACCGCTCCGCGGCATCGAAGGCGGAGCATGAGGTGAAGCGCCTGCCGAAATCGAAAAAGCTCGCGTGGTTTTCCTCGGATTAGAGGCGAGAGCGCGCTAACACGCCTCCCACGGCGACCGTCGTCACGGAAGGGTGTAGCTGAGGTCGTAACTGTGCGCACCGCCTTCGGCGATCGCGATCGTCATGCTGCCCGAGATGCCTTTCAGTTCGCCCGCGCCGGAATCCGGCACGATGGTGATGACGAGATCGCGTCCGGCAGCCGACATCACACCGCGATGGACGAGCGAGAAGCTGCCCTGCCTGCCGGCCAGTGTCCCGCTGACCCGTTCGACCGCGACATAGGCGGCGGAGCCGGGCGTGCCGGTGCTCGAGGCGGTGAGCATCGTGCCCTTCGAGGTGCCTTCCAGGTCGCCGTGGAAGACCTTTGCGATGGTGAGCGAGCCCAGGGTGGAGCCCTCGCCTTCGTCGGGTGTTCCCGCAGGCGTGAGGGATACTTCGAACGGACCTTGCGCGTGACTGGACATGGGGTACCCGCGGACCTTGGCGTGGCTTAGGATGGAGTGCCATGGACACTCGCCTGTATACGAAGGTTACCCCGGATTGGCACCGCTGGATCGGCGAAGCCCTCGCTGCCGGCCATCCGCCTGCCGAACTGCTCGCCACCATGAAGGAAAACCGCTTCGATGAGCGCGCTGCGCGCGAGGCGATCGCCGACGCGGTGTTCGGCTCGGCCATTCCGGTGGCGCCGCCTGCCACCGCCGCCGCGGCAATCTTCAGGAGCCGGCTTGCCGAAGGCCACACGTTGCGCGCGGGAGACCGCGACATCCGGGTCCTCGTGCGCGTTTCTCGCCCGACCATCGCCGTGCTGGACAACGTGCTCGACACGGACGAGTGCTTCATGCTCCGCGAGCTGGCGCGGACACGGCTGGCACGCTCGGAGGTGGTCAATCCGGGAACGGGTGCCGGCGTAGTGCAGGATATCCGCACGAGCGAGGGTGCGAACTTCGGCAGGGGCGAAACGGAGCTCATCGCCCGCATCGACGCACGCGCCGCGGCGATCATGGGCATGGATGAGGAACATGGCGAAGGCCTGCAGGCGATGCGTTACGGCGTAGGCGCCGAGTATGTGCCTCACTTCGATTTCTTTCCACCCGACGACCCTGGCAGTGAGCCGCACTTGCGCAATGGCGGCCAGCGCGTTGCCACGCTGATCATGTACCTGGACGATGTGGAGGCCGGCGGCGAAACCATCTTTCCGCGCATCGACTTCAGCTACGTCCCGCGTCGCGGGCAGGCGCTGTATTTCGAATACACCGCATCGGACGGCTCGCTGGACCCTCTGTCCCTGCACGGCGGCGCACCCGTGCTCTCCGGCGAGAAATGGATCCTCACCAAGTGGATGCGCGAACGCGCCTTCGCCGGCTGATCCCGTAGGAGCGCGCCTTGCGCGCGACATCTTTTCGCGCCGGTTGGCCCGCTTGCGCGTGCCCATGTCTTAAGCGGCTTCGCCGCAGGGAGTGTTGCCCCCGGCTCGGCTGTTCGCCATCGCATTTCGCTTAGGCGTGGCGGCGGGTCGCCGGCGCCTGCCATTTTTGTCGCTAAGTCCTCGTCCGGCCTACGCCTCCCTGCGGAATCGCTCCAAAAACGGCAGCCACCGGCTCCTCCCGACACTGCGGTTGCATGCGGCAAAAGCCAAAGCGCCGGCTCGCGTGTTTCCGTGTCAGCACGCTCGCCGCACAGCGCGGAATCAACGCAGCCCTGTAGGAGCGCGCCTCGCGCGCGACAGCCTTTCGCGAATGACTTCACGTGTGATCTGAGCGTTTTTGCAACCCTGCAGCAAGAGTCACTAGGCTCCCGCCTCCGCGGGAGCGACGGGTAGGAAGGGAGGCGACATCTTGCAGGTCGCGCTTCGCGTTGCAGGCCGCGCGTCGCGGGCGATTCCCGCAACGCGTGCGCACACGCGCGCGTCGTTTGAGTTACGTCGTACAGACAAGCCCAGATCGACTTGCTATGTTCGGCCCGTTGCCCGCGCTGTCGGTTGAAGAAGCGTCGCAGGCAACCATCGCATCGAAGCGGTGAGAGCGCGGCCCAAGGGTGGTGGATCACCCAGGGGCCGCTGACCTAACCAACTCCGAAACAGTTGATGAGGCTGCAACCATGTTAAATCACTCGCTCGCCCGCCGGTTCCCCACCGGCGGCACCTTCACCGGTTACCGGACCTTCTACCGCCCTCGTAGA